>NZ_JBIMEN010000005.1:0-232776 GCF_043673995.1 Corynebacterium sp. L4757
TCCATACAACACAGACAAAAATAAAAAAGTACATTGGCACACTATTGAGTTCTCAGACAACAACCACACCACCATCCATGAAACACAACATTGTTGCGTCCATAAACAAGTGAATGGAAAGTCAAAAAATAATTTTGAATGTCACCGGAGTGTTTTCCTACCGCCATCTCACCAGAACCTCATGCTCTGTGCGGGGCGTTGTCGGTCTCGCTGACTCACATAAAGTTACACGCCACCCACAACCAACACAAATCCCCAGCACAACGCCTAAAAACGTTCGATTCTTAATTGCTTGTTTTGATGCCAAGCCATCGACTCAAGCCATTTGATTGCAGATTGGTTCTCCGCGCCAAGGTTGGAAGCAGAAGCGCGGCGAGGATATATGCGCCTACCGCCACGGCGGCCTGGCGTTGATAGTTCTCAAACCCAATCCCAATAAGTATGTAGCCTTCCAAAGCCAAGCCGGCCACGATTAGCGCGATAGCCCAGATGCTGAATGACAGCGTTCCCAAACCGAGCATCACCAAGGCAATCAGAAGGTAGGCAGAACCCAAAGCGGTAAACCATCGCAGGTTCGGGACACTCAGTCCAATAAGAATCATGAGTCCCGGGATCACCGCATTAATCACAATCGAATAGTGCGCCCAGGTCTTACGCGTTCCGCCAAAGGTGACGTACTCCCGAAGGCTGTCCGACATGACTGGCTCAAAAACGATGAAGAGCGCAACGGAGGCAACAAGAGCCAACATCCGCACTGTCTCTACCCACTCACCGTTAAAGAATGCACCCATAGCACCGGTGATGATCGCACTCACTATAGCAATAGCCAGCATGTAACCCCACGCCCTCACCTGTGGTCCAATAATGAGCTGTCCCTCGATAGTGTTAGGCCACCAACCATCTTTGGTGCGGCCCTCCGACTGATTCAGCAGTTCACCCATCCTCGAGGATGATCGCTCAGGCATCTGGTGCTGAGGAATGATGATTGCTGCGGCAATGATTGGATAAAGCGCGATGAACAGCCAAGGAACCGGTTGGTGTATGAGCAGTATCGCAAAAATGGCCAGTGCAAAGAGCGTGTTTTCTATACGGCGCTGAAGATTCCAGTCGCGCGATGTAAGTCCTAATGATTTGAAGCCATCAACCACCGGTTTATGCGCCGCGAAGAGAATACACACAAAGTAATAAAGCCAGGCCAAGTAGCCTTCGTAGGTGTAGGCAAAAAGTGAAAGCCCTAGAAAACCGAGTGCGATCAAGAGGCGTGGAACCTCGATAAGCTCCCATATCAAGCGCAGACTCATCCCAATCCCTCCTCACCGAGAGCGAGGATGGCTTTTTCTAGGCTGACTTCATTAACACGGACGCCGAGGTCGCCGGCTGCGTCGAAGACATGGTCGGCGCCAAGATCCATCGCATCCACAATCGCCTTATCACCAAGGCTTCCCGATTCCCACTTCAAAGCACTGAGCTGCAAGCGGTTAAGTAGCCGATCGAGGTTTTCAGGATGGCCGGAAATCTCCAAGATACCATCGATAAGCTCAGCCACCTCACCGTGCCGCATGCCGTTGAGCATAAGCACAGTATCCAAATGCCCCGCCAGTTCATTGAGGTGATGGGTAGAAATCACAATGGTGCGGCCGTGCTCCTCACGGAGTACATCATAGAAGACCTGGCGTTTGTGGACGTCAAGTCCCAAATAGGGTTCATCGAGAAGCATCAGCTCACAGCCCGACGCCACCGCCAAGATAATCCCCATCGCTGACTTCTGCCCACGTGAGAGAGAAGAGTAGTTCTTGGACGGCAGCTCAAAGCGATCTTGTAGTTCCTCGGCACGCTCGGTATTCCATGTCGACCAGCGAGCCTGGCCCAGCCGCATCAGCTTTTTGATATTCCATCCATCAATGAGCGGATTATCAATGCCCATCAAGATGGTTCGATCCATGACTTGGCGGTTATCAAAAGGCTTTTGCCCAAAGACTAATAAGCCCGCTGGTTGCTGCTGACCAGCAATCTTTCGCAATAGTGTGGTCTTACCAATGCCATTGGGCCCCACTACACCATGGGTTAAGCCCCGCTCTAACGCGAAATCGGTTGAGCTAATGATTGTTTCCATGTTGTGTTCCCATCCATCGGTCATTTATAGAGGCCTCGGCTTTCTGCGACTCTTTCAATCAAATCCATCAGTGCTTCGCGGGAGTAATTAAGCCGCACTGCTTCATCCACCAAGGGGGCAACATAATCTGCTGCAAACTCACTCCGGCGCCGTTGGCGAATATTCTCCGTCGCGCCATCCGCGACAAACATGCCAATGCCACGGCGTTTATCCAATACACCGACATCAACCAAGAGGTTTAAACCTTTACGGGCGGTTGCCGGGTTGATGGAATGAAAATCAGCCAACTCATTCGTTGATGGCGCGCGTGCGCCTTCAGAGAGCACGCCATCCACGATTGAATCCTCAACCAAAGAGGCAATCTGCCGAAAGAGCGGTTGAGTCGAATTATCCATTGCCATAGTCACATGCCTGTCTCTGTTCCATACGGAGCACCCACCTGGTTGGTTAGTTACTCGTGTAACCAACCGTATAACTATCGCGAGCAGTGCGCAAGGTTTTACTTATGATCGACATAAATTCAAGGACCCTTTGCCGGTCACTTACCGGTTGCAGCGCATTAACCAGCAGATTCAGCGACGGATATCGACGTAGTGTGACAGATGAGGCAAACTAGAAGAATACAAATAAAATTTAGAATCAAATGAACGGAACTTAGGAGCCATGCTTGAACGCACAGTTGTCTTTGTTGACACCTCTTATTTATTGGCCAGCTTTTACAATTCGTGGGAAATCGGTGCCCGCGCCCAATTAGAAATCGACTTACCCGAGGTAGTAAGCACTTTGCGTTCTATGATTGAGAACCAAATTGGCCATCCTGTCCATCGCCAAAACTGGTATGACGGCATTCCGGACACCGGTCCGCACCGCTACCAGCGCGCGCTACGCACCTGTGATGGCGTGCAGCTTCGCACCGGTCAGCTCATCGAATGGGGCGAGCGCCGCACGCAAAAGGCAGTGGATACGCGCCTGGTTGCAGATATGGTCGTCACCGCGATGAATCAGCATTTCACCGACTTTGTGCTGGTCTCCGGTGACGCCGACATGATCCCGGGCGTTACCGAGGCCACCAATAATGGCGTACGCGTGCACCTTTATGGTTTCGGCTGGGATTCCATGTCCTCAGCCCTGCGCCACACTTGTGACACGACCACTATTTTGGATCCCCGCGAAGATTTCCACGACGCGATGGAAATCCAGGTTTTAGAGGGCCCGATTCCGCCGGTCGTCCCAGAGACCGAAGACGTCATCGCGGTTGACGATGAATGCGACGAGCCCTCCGAGGTCGAAGCAGCCTTTTCTTCCACACCAAAAATTCCGGAGGATACGGAAGCGGAGACACTCGCAGAAGCATCGCTTAACGATGCCGAGTTGGCCGAGCAAGGCATCGACTCCACCCCGAGCCCGGTTCCTGGCCCCTCGGCCGCAACACCGAGCCCACAGCCAGCCTCATCACCTGCCGAAGCTGCAGCAGAAACACCTGCACCTTCCGCCGAAGAAGCGGTGCCCTCTTCCGATGCACAATCAGTGGATGAGTCTCCGGCTGAGAAGTCCGCACGTGAAGAATCCACAGCAGACGAATCCTCCGCTAAGAACGAAACCCCGTCTGAGAACAATACCGAAGAGACGACGGAGTCATCTGCAGAAGAAGATGCAACTCCAAAGCCGGGTTCCATACCGAAGCCGGAGGCGCCGAAGCCAGGCGCACCGCCAAAGCCTTCCATGATGGCGCCACGCCGCAAGTTGCGCTCACGCTATGTGCCACTTCCTGAAGAGGTTTGGTCATCATCTGGTTTCCAGACCCCATTCGATGTGGGGCAACAGTATGCCAGCTGGTGGTTTGATAATGCTGCGACCGCTGACCAGCGCGACCAGGCGCATATCCTCTCCGGCGGTGGTCTTCCACCGGAGATCGACCGTCCGCTGCTGCAATTCGCCTGCGAGACGCTACATGAGTACACGTTGACTGAAACTCAGCGGGTCAATCTGCGCGATGGATTCCATTCCGGCATTCGCGGAGTACTCATCAACATCACCCGCAATAGCTAGCACCAGCATAAAAGCAGCGAGGCACCCGACTTACTGGGTATCTCGCTGCTTTTATGTGTTCTTAGGGGGCGGCACGTACTAGCCGAGGGTTACTTCTTATCCCCGGGCTCGTCATTGACTGCCTTCTTGGCTTCAGCCAGCACCTGTTCAATTTCAGCATCGTGTACATCACCGGATGCGGTGTTGTCTGGAGCATCGCTGGCGACCTCCGGCTCAATGGCTTCATCGGAAGGCGCAGCCTTATCAGCCGCCTTAGACTTACCATCTGCCTTGGCCTTGCCATTCTTCTTAGCCTTGTCAGCCACCTTGGACTTGTCATCCGCACTAGCCTTATCGGCTGACTCAGCCTTTGGCGCTGCTCCGTCCTTTCCGGACGCAGCATCCTTACCAGCGGTAAGTTCCTTATCCTTGTTCATGGAGGCACGGATTTCATCCAGACGGGATTTAGCCTGCATATCTTCAGTGGATGCTAGCGCTTCCTGGATACGGCTGCCGCCAGTTGCCTGGTATAGCTCCTGCGCACCAAGCGCATTAGAGTAGCGCTTCTCAATCTTCGCGCGCACCGAATCCAATGACGGCGTGGATCCATCTGGGGTCAGATCCTGCATGGAAGACAAAGCCTCGGAGCTCTTTTCCTGCATGGCCGCCTGGTCAGCCTGCGCCATGAGCTGATCAACTTCTGCCAGCTGCTCGCGCAGACGCATCTCGGACTGCTTCTGCTGCTCCTGCGCCTTGGCGGCTGCCTGGGTAGCAGCCTCGTGCTGGGTCTTCACCTGCTCCAGCTCCTGGTCGGTAGACACCAGCTGGGAAGCGACAACTTCAGCGGCATTATTGTATTCCTGCGCCTTGGTGGAATCGCCCTCAGCGGTGGCCTTATCAGCCAACTCCAGCGCACGTCGCACCTGAGTCTGCAGGTCATCCTGTGACTTGAGCAAACGGTTCATGCGCAGCTCCAGCTGACGCTGATTGCCGATAATCTCCGAAGCCTGCTCAGTAATCTCCTGATGTTGCTTCTTCGCTGAATCTACGGCTTGCTTAATCTGCACCTTCGGATCAGCATTTTCATCGATTTTGTGATCGAAGGAAGCCATCAAATGCTTCCAGCCTTTTGAAAACGGGTTAGCCATAGCTCGTTTCACTCCTTGCGGTCAGAATTTGTTGGGAATATAAAAAAGACGCTTTCTTGCGAGTGTAGCGATACTCACAAGAAAGCGTCGAGCTAAATCAACAATTAGCCCTGATTCTTACGCTGCGCATCCAGCTCGCGGACCTTATCCATATCCAAGTCACGAACCTGCTTGATCAGATCTTCAAATGCTGCAGGAGGCAGAGCACCCGCCTGGTTGAAGACCTCAATGCCATCGCGGTAAACCATCAAGGTCGGGATGGCCTGAATCTGCAATTCACCAGCCAAGTCCTGGTTATTTTCGGTGTCTAGCTTGGCAAAGGTGATGTCCCCATGCTCTTCGGATGCCTTGTCAAAGACGGGCGCGAAGCGCTTGCATGGACCGCACCATTCTGCCCATGCGTCAACGATAACAATGCCGTCGCCGGCGGTGGTGTCTTCAAAGTTGCCCTTGGTTACTTCAACGGTTGCCATGATTGCTCCTTTTTAAAGCCTTGAAGCGTCGTATCACGCTTTAAGGGGTGTTTTCGCTTTCTATGTGGCATCAACGCTACAGAAGTCTCAGCTATTCCCGCCACACACCCCTTGCCAGATACCCTAGGGGGGTATAAGGTTAGAAGTGTAAGGCAATCCATCCACTACTTCCAAGGAGCATCACCGAAATGTCTACCCAGAATTTCACCGTTGAAGGCATGACCTGCGGGCACTGCGAAATGTCCGTCCAGGAAGAAATAGCAGAAATCGCCGGCGTCACGGGCGTAAACGCCGACCACAAGACCGGCCAGGTCACCGTCGAGGGCGACAACTACACCCGCGAGGACATCAACGCTGCGGTCACTGAAGCTGGCTACACACTCGTCTAAACTCCCTCCCACATACAGAAGGTTCGTGATTTTCACATGACCACCCATATTGATCTTGGCGTGACAGGCATGACCTGCACGTCGTGTTCATCTCGAGTGGAGCGCAAGCTCAATAAAGTCGACGGAGTCACCGCCACGGTGAATTACGCAACCGAATCCGCCTCCGTCGACTATGACCCCGCGCTCACCGCACCCGATGACCTCATCAAAGTCATCCAAGGCGCAGGCTACGACGCTTTTGCCGCCGCCGACGACACATCCGATGAGACAAGTGACGGTGCCGCGCCTGCCGATGACAACCCCCGCGACCGCGTCGATGCCGCCCGTGATGAAGAGGCCGCGCACCTCAAGCGCCTGACCATCATGTCCGCCGCGCTGTCACTGCCAATCATGGCCATTTCCATGATTCCTGCTCTGCAATTCGATTATTGGCAGTGGGTCTCCGCCATTTTGGCCACCATCGTCTTCATCAATGGCGGCGCACCGTTCCACAAGGCCACCTGGGTCAACCTCAAGCATGGTTCTTTCACCATGGACACGCTGATTACGATGGGCACCTCGGCGGCTTATTTCTGGTCGCTGTATGTGATGCTCTTCGGCAGCGCCGGCGAGCCCGGCATGCGCATGCACATGGAGTTTTTCTCCAATAATGCCGAGATGGACCACATTTACCTCGAGTCGGTCGGCATGGTGATCACTTTCCTGCTGCTTGGCCGCTATTTTGAGGTCAAGGCCAAGGGCCAGTCCTCCGAAGCGCTGCGCACGCTGTTGAATTTGGGTGCCAAGGAAGCATCCTTGCTTGTCGATGGCAAAGAAACCCGCATCCCAATTTCCGACCTCCAAATCGGAGATGAGTTCATTGTTCGCCCCGGCGAGAAGATCGCCACCGATGGCGAGGTCATAGATGGTTACTCAGCCGTCGATGAATCTATGCTCACGGGCGAATCCGTCCCCGTGGAAGTCGAGCCAGGCCGCAAAGTCACCGGTGCATCTATCAATACCTCGGGCCGTCTCATCGTCCGTGCAACCCGCGTCGGTTCTGATACGACACTGGCACAAATGGCGAAGCTGGTGACCGAAGCTCAATCCACCAAGGCACCAGTTCAGCGCCTGGTCGACCGCATCGCGCAGGTCTTCGTCCCTGCCGTCATCATCATCGCAGCCATCACGCTGATTGCGCATTTGGCGCTGTCTGATGGCGTCGCCCCAGCGTTTGTCGCCGCCGTCGCCGTGCTCATTATTGCGTGTCCTTGCGCCATGGGTCTTGCTACCCCGACCGCAATTTTGGTGGGCACTGGCCGCGGCGCCCAGCTCGGCCTTCTCATCAAGGGTCCGGAAACCTTGGAGTCCACCAAGAAGGTTGACACCATTGTTTTGGACAAGACCGGCACCGTCACCACGGGTGTCATGAGCGTTGATGAGGTTCACGCCGCTCCCGGCTTCGATACCGATGACGTCGCCCAGCTCGCCGCCGCTGTCGAGGCAGGTTCGGAGCATCCGATTGCTCAGGCCATCGTCAAGCATGCGCCCAATCACCCTGCGGTAACGGACTTTTCCTCCCAACCCGGCCACGGTGTCAGCGGCACCGTTGATGGCCACCGCGTCTCCGTCGGTCGGGCTAAGGATTTGGGCACGCTTGCCGATGCCTTCGCCCACGCTGAATCCACCGGCGGCACCCCCATTGCCGTCGAGGTCGATGGCGCCATCGCAGGCATCATTACCGTGCGCGATACCATCAAGGACTCTTCTGCTGAAGCGATTGCCCAGCTCAAGGAGCTTGGCCTCACGCCTTATCTGCTGACTGGTGATAATGAGGGCGCTGCCCGCAACGTGGCCGCACAGGTTGGTATCGACCCTAACAATGTCTTTGCTGGCGTTATGCCCGATGACAAAGTCTCAACCGTCGCTCGCTTGCAGGAAGAAGGAAAGGTCGTGGCCATGGTAGGCGATGGTGTCAATGATGCCGCCGCTCTTGCCCAGTCCGACCTGGGACTCGCGATGGGCGCGGGTACCGACGTTGCCATCGAAGCCTCCGACATCACCCTGATGAACTCGGACCTACGCTCCGCGGCACACTCTATTCGCCTTTCGCGCAAGACTTTCTCGACTATCAAGGGAAATTTATTCTGGGCATTTGCCTACAACGTCATCCTCATCCCGGTCGCGGCACTTGGCTTCCTCAACCCGCTCTTTGCGGGTTTGGCCATGGCGTTTAGCTCCGTGTTCGTGGTTGGCAACTCCCTGCGGCTGCGCGCATTCACCCCCAAGTAGGTATTAGCCCATTGGGCAGAAACTGACCCGCGTGTTTAGTATCAACGCCCATGACGCACACCACATCAACTCCGCTGACACGCAATGAGCGCCTCGACCGCCTGCCCGTGACGCCCAAGCACAAGAAACTCTTGTGGGGCTCCGGCATCGGCTGGGCGCTCGATGCTATGGACGTCGGGCTCATCTCTTTCATCATGGCGGCACTCGCCGTGCATTGGAACTTAGAGTCCTCACAGACGTCATGGATTGCCACTGCCGGATTCGTTGGCATGGCAATCGGTGCAACATTGGGCGGGCTTCTGGCAGATAAATTCGGCCGCCGCCACGTCTTCGCACTCACCCTGTTGGTTTATGGTCTCGCGACCGGTGCATCTGCGCTCGCAACCGGGCTCGGCCTGCTCATTGTGCTGCGTTTTATCGTCGGTCTCGGCCTCGGCGCTGAATTGCCCGTGGCTTCCACGTTGATATCTGAGTTCGCGCCGCGCAAAATCCGCGGCCGCATGGTCGTGCTCCTCGAAGCTTTCTGGGCATTCGGCTGGATTGCCGCCGCGATTATCGGCACCTTCGTGGTGGGTGCCTCCGAATCAGGCTGGCGCTGGGCGCTAGCAATCGGCATGGTTCCAGCGTTCTACGCCCTCTACGTGCGCATGGCACTGCCCGAATCAGTGCGCTTCCTCGAATCGAAGAACCGCCACGAAGAAGCCGAATCGATTGTTTCTTCCTTCGAAGAATCCGCCCAAGACGTTCCGCCCGAAGATGACGAACACGTTGAGGAAGTCTCCGGCGACGTGCGCGAAACCTCTATCTTCTCCCCCACCATGCGCGCACGCACCATCGCGCTGTGGATCGTGTGGTTTTGTATCAATCTTTCCTACTATGGGGCATTCATCTGGATTCCATCGCTTTTGGTTGCCGATGGCTTCACCCTCGTTAAGTCCTTCACCTTCACCCTAATCATCACGCTCGCGCAGCTGCCTGGCTACGCTGTCGCCGCGTGGCTCATCGAAGTCTGGGGCCGACGCATCACGCTCGCCGTCTTCCTTGCCGGCTCCGCCGTCTCCGCTTATGCATTCGGTATGGCCGATACCGAAATGACCATCATCATCGCCGGCTGTTTCCTGTCCTTCTTTAACCTCGGCGCATGGGGCGCGCTGTATGCCATCGGACCTGAGCTCTATCCCACCCACATCCGTGGCGCAGGCACCGGTGCAGCGGCAGGCTTCGGACGCATTGCCTCGATTATCTCGCCGATTATCGTTCCACCGATTCTCGCCGTTGCCGGCGCCGGCTGGCTCTTTGCGCTCTTTGCCTCCGCCTTCGCCATCGCCGCTATCGCGGCATTCACTTTGCCTGAAAACAAAGGAAAAGCCCTCGCCGGCTAAACGACCAGGGCTACCACGCAGGAGCGCTTCAGCCCCGGCGTTTAGTGCATCTGCTGTGCTTTGATCCACGCAGCGCTCATTATTGAAATTATCCGAAAAGTCGCGCGAAGAAGCCTTTACGTGGGGCAAGCTTCGCCAATTCGTTTAGATCACGTGGCATGTTCTGCAAAACAGTGTGCTCGTTCGTACGGGTGACGGTGATGCTCTGATGTGTTGGAGTTTCACGGCGCAGTGTTGGAATACTCATCCCCTTCTCCTTCCCTCTCGTTCTGTGCGTATGAAACTCAGAATGCCACCTCTGAGCAGGGAAATCACCGTTGCATAGCCATTCCTAACTGTGCAGATCCTTAGATAGGTAAGGCTTTGCCAACCGGGTTGAGCTGCATAAATGCAAAAAGTCGCTGCGCAATCGGGGGTTCTTCTCCCCAACCACGCAACGACGTGTGACAAACTCCACAAAGTTCGCCGATTTCTGCTGGATGTTATCCGTGCGCCATGTTCACAAACTTCGAATAGTGCAGCTGGTGTGCCACCTGGACCGTGTCAATCGGTCCGCCACGGTGCTTTGCCAAGATGATGTCCGCCTCACCGGCACGTTCACTATCGCGGTCCTGAGAGTCAGGGCGGTACAGCAGCATAACCATATCGGCGTCCTGCTCCAGCGAGCCTGACTCACGAAGGTCAGCCAATTGCGGCTTTTTATCCGTACGTGATTCCGGACCACGGTTCAGCTGTGAAATCGCAATAACCGGGACTTCCAGCTCTTTAGCCAGAAGCTTCAACTGTCGCGAGAACTCCGAGACCTCTTGCTGACGTGACTCAACCTTCTTACCCGAGCTCATCAGCTGCAGATAGTCCAGCACCACCAAGTCCAGTCCATGCTGTTGCTTCAGACGGCGCGCCTTGGTGCGAATCTCCATCATGGTCAGGTTCGGAGAGTCATCAATAAACAACGGCGCATCCTGAATGCGATTGAGCGTATCCGTGAGCTTCTCCCAGTCCTCATTCGAGACCTTGCCCGAACGCATATCAGACAGCTTGACCTCAGATTCCGCAGAGAGCATACGCATAACAATCTCCGAGGCGCTCATTTCCAACGAGAACACCACTGATGCCTTATTCAAATGTAGCGAGCAGGAGCGCATGAAATCCAACGCCAGCGTGGACTTACCCACACCCGGTCGGGCCGCGATAATAATCATCTGGCCCGCGTGTAAACCATTGGTCAGATTATCCAGATCAATGAAACCTGTTGGCACACCTGATTCCAAGCCACCGTTATTCTGCAGAGCCGTTAGCTCATCGATGGTCGGGATAATCAGGTCACCAATGACCTTGTAGTCCTCAGTCGTCTTCTTCTGAGCAATCTTGAAGACTTCCTGCTGCGCCAGGTCTAGGACTGCCTCAATTTCGGCGTCCTCATCGCCGTTGAAGCCCAACTGCACCACGCGAGTACCAGCATCCACCAGCTTGCGTAGCAGCGCCTTCTCCGCCACGATTTCGGCGTAATAGCGGGCATTCGCTGCCGTCGGCACCGTAGACAACAGCGTGTGCAGATATGGCGCGCCACCGACGCGCTCCAGATTCTGCTGTTTATCCAGACGGCTCGAGACGATGACTGGGTCGATATCCGTGCCGGTAGAGTACAAGTCCAGCATCGCACTATAAATCAGCTGGTGTGCCGGGTAGTAGAAATCCTCAGGGTCTACCTCATCAATGACCTCAATAACCGTCGCCGGCGAGAGCAACATCGCACCCAGCACGCCCTGCTCCGCGTCCTTATCTGAGGGTGGCTGGCGGAACTCTCCATAGCGTTGCGGCGCCTCGAGTTCATCACGCTTGCCATACTTACGCTTTCCCCCGCCATAGTTGCTGCGTGGCGCATCAAAATCTTGCGGTGGCTCCGGGCCGAATTCGGGTGCCGGCTCCTCCGGTGGAAGGTAGCCATCATCAAAACTTGCTCCCATACTTGATGTCATGCCCTGACCTTTCTCATGCCCATCTGCCTTACTTCTTAAAGGCTAATACATCCATCGGACAATGCACTTGTTCAACCACCCTGGGGACAATTGCACACAGTTATCCACAGACCCCTGTGGAATGCGCAGGTGAACAGCACCTTACAGCGAACCGGACCTGGGAATAGATCTGTACCAAAATATCGCTCACCAGCACGTTCAAACATAACACCAGCTCAGCGACTGTTTTGTGAGCAAACGCAAGCAATCAAATGCGCGTAAAAGCCGCGCTGCCTGCTTGTTCCCATGAGGCAAACCTTCAATGAAGGGTCCTGGAACGAGAAATTATCCCCACAAGTTATCCTCAGATTTGCGGAGTTATCCACAGGTATCCACAGCCACCCGTAGAGTGAAAACGCGCACAGGCCCTTGGGATGTCACCACCCACCTCACATAGGTGTGTGACTCCAAGAGCCTGCGCGCAATGCTGTTGTCGTTGGGTCTTTAATTCATTATCGAATTATGACCGTCGAAGCGGCTTTAATTAAGCAGCGACGACCGAGAAATTAATCTTGCCGAGTACGTCGGCGTGCAGCCTGACCTCGACCTGGTAGTTGCCAGTCTTCTTGACAAGACCCTTTGGCAAGTCGATGATTCGCTTGTCCAAGTTAGGGCCGCCAGCGTTCTTGACTGCTGCAACAATGTCATCAGCGGTGACAGAACCGAAGAGCTTGCCCTTGTCAGAGGTCTTAACCTCAACAATGACCTTCTCCAGCTGCTCGAGCTGATTGCGGACCTCACGTGCATGATCCAAGTCGCGGATTGCGCGAGCTTCCTGTGCACGCTTGATGCCTTCGATCTGCTTCTCAGCACCGCGGGTAGCAACAATTGCCAAACCGCGTGGAAGCAGGTAGTTACGTCCGTAACCGTTCTTAACCTCAACGACTTCGCCTGGAGCGCCGAGGTTATCAACGGCAGCGGTGAGGATCAGCTTCATGATCCCTGCCTTTCACTTATATGTGTTCTAAGTTGAATGTTGATTTTCACTAACAGTTTTTAGAACGGGGGCTCGTCGTCTCCACCGAATCCACCAGCTGGTGGGGCAGAGTTCCAAGGGTCATTAGCTGGCGCAGACTGGTTTCCGGATGAATTCTGGTTTCCACCGAATCCACCTTGGTTACCACCTTGTGCTCCGCCGAAGCCGCCAGAGTTGCCTCCACCGGAATTGCCTCCGCCGAAGTTACCGCCGGATCCACCCTCACGTGGGTTCCGGTTTACTTGCGCGGTGGCATAGCGTAGCGATGGCCCGACCTCATCTACGTCTACTTCAAAGACCGTCCGGTTCTCGCCCTCACGGGTCTGGAAAGAGCGCGACTTGAGGCGTCCGGTAACGATAATGCGCATGCCCTTCGAAAGGGTCTCTGCCACATTCTCAGCTGCCTGGCGCCACACGTTGCAGGTCAAAAACATAGCTTCGCCGTCTTCCCACTGATTAGTCTGTGAGTTGAAGCGACGAGGGGTGGACGCTACGCGAAAGTTCGCGACTGGTGCACCCGACGGGGTAAAACGCAGTTCTGGGTCAGCAACGATGTTGCCTACGACCGTGATATTGGTATCGCCCTGTGCCATGGTAGTGCTCTCTCCTTCGAGAATCGGATTATTGAGTTAAGCCCCAGTATCCGCTATTTGCTGTCGGTGCGCAGAACCTTGGTTCGCAGAATAGAGTCGTTCAGGTTCAGGCGACGGTCGAACTCAAGCACGGTCGCAGACTCGCACTCCAGGTTAACGACAGCGTAAACGCCTTCTTCCTTCTTGTTGATTGGGTACAGCAAGCGACGCTTGCCCCACACATCAACGTTCTCGACCTTGCCGCCTTCAGAGCGAACGGTCTCGAGGAACTTGTCTAGGGACGGGGTTACAGTGCGTTCATCTTGGCTCGGATCCAAAATGATCATGACTTCGTAGTGACGCACGGACCTCATCACCTCCTATGGTCTAGTAGTTTCGGCCACATCACCTTTGCGGACATGGCAGGAGGGTACGTTGCGTCAAGCAACCTCACCAGCGTACCGCATGGCCGCACGGATCGAAAATCCCCCTATACCAGCACAAACTTACATCCATGTCATCTGGTCCTAATAGCCATGCGCGGTTGCTGCATAAAACACCGCGCAAATCACGGGGATGATGGTAATAAACAGCAGCGCCAAAAGACCCAGGGCTATCGGCTGGCGGCGATCGGTGCCACGTTGGAAGGTGTAGTAGGCCCCAATCACGCACAAGAAGCCCAACGCAATCGACACAATCCCGATGATGGTCACAACACTCATAATTCCCATTATTACCCATGACATGGAAAAGGCCCCTTTCACCAGCTACAAGATGAAAGGGGCCGAAGTCCTATACGCGCTTATTGAAAGATGTCTTGGAAATCGCCAATGACGTCATCTATCGATGGCGCCTGCGGCACGTCACCGCCGCCGTCACCAGTGTCCCCGCCACCGGCGTCGCCACCAGTATCACCGCCACCGGTATCACCGCCAGCATCATCGCCGTTGCCATTTCCGTTGCCGTCGCCGTCACCGCCTTCAGCGTCATCGGCGGCCTCATCGGAGTCCTCTGCATCGCCGCCACCATCGGTTGGCGCCGGTGCACTGTTCCACGATGGGTCCCAGACGGTCGCATTGGTCATGCTATTGGAGCCATAACGTACTGGCGTTGCGGTCGGGAAGGATTCCCATTCGGCATCAGCCAGCGACGTGTCCAGAACCTGCTTCCAGATTTGGGTTGCCGCGCCCGAGCCGTACATCACGCCGCCCCACGCGTTATTAATCGCCGAGGCATTATCTGCCGTACCAACCCACACCGAGGTCGCCAACTGCGGCGTCGAGCCCACCATCCAGGTGTCCTTATTCAAACCAGTGTCACCCAGCTGGTGCGTACCGGTCTTCGCCGCCGATTCACGGCCGCCCGCCAGCGCACCATTGGACCACGCAGCAATCGGCTTCATGGCCTGAATAACGTTATCCGCAACCTGCTCAGAGACTCGACGCTCACCCTCATCAATTGGGTGCTCATACAGTACTTCGCCGGTATTGGTCTCTACGCGCTCCACGAAGTAGGGGTCATGCCACACGCCACGGTTGGTCAACGTTGCCATCGCCACAGCCATATCCAGTGGGCGGGACTGGTACTGGCCCAAGATGATGCCCTCATAAGGCTGCTCACCATTTTCAGTCAAGGTACGTTCAATGCCCGGCAGGGATTCTGCAACGCCCAACGCATAAGCCATATCAGCGGTGTCCTGGGTGGTATTTTCCAGGTCCGCCTGCAGGCGCATAAACGAGGTGTTGTAGGAGTTCTTCAACGCTTCCTCAATAGAACACACGCCACAGGTGGTGCCGCTGACGTTGCCAATAGTGGCATCGCCAACCTGGTACGGGCCCGAAGAGTAGTTCGTGCTCAGCGGGATACCCTGCTGGAGTGCTGCTGCCAAACCCATGATCTTAAAGACCGAACCGGTCTCGGTCGGGCCATTGGCATAGTCCCAGCCTTCAGCTTCATTACCGCCGAAGTAGCCACGCACCGCGCCTGTCGATGGATCGATCGTCACCGCCGCAGCCCGCGCGTCTTCTTGCAGGGGCGCCAGGTTGGCATCGACTGCTTCGACACTCGCATTCTGCACGTTCGGGTCAATCGTGGTGGTAATCCGCAGACCACGGGTATTGACGTCTTCTTCAGTGATGCCAACTTCTTCGAGTTCCGCCACCACCTGGTTCTTAATGTGCGCATTCGCGCCGGTCGCCTGCGTATAGGCAGAAAAACCGGAGGGCTCTTCGGTGTGCGGGAATTGCATGCCAGAGCGCTCTTCGGCAGGCAAATGATCCATCTCCACCATGCCATCGAGCACGTAATTCCAGCGCTGCTCCGACTGATCCGGGTTCACCGCCGGATCCCAGTTGCTCGGCGCCTGAATAATGCCCGCCAACATGGCGCCCTCTTCAACAGTGAGTTCCTCGACGTCCTTATCGAAGTACGCCACCGATGCCGCCTGGATGCCATAAGCATTACGTCCGAAATACACAGTGTTGAGGTACGCGTTGAGGATGTCTTCCTTCGGCCATTCATTGGTCATCTTGATGGAATACACCAGCTCGCGTGCCTTACGAATATAGGACAGCTCATTGCCCACCAGCGTGTTTTTCACGTATTGCTGCGTGATCGTCGAACCGCCGCCCGCTGTTTCATTACCCGTGATCTGGCCCAGCACCGCACGCATCAGACCAGTGAAGGAAAAGCCCGAGTTCGTCCAAAAATCTCGGTCCTCGGCTGCCAGCACGGCATTTTCCACATGATCCGGGATCGCTTCCAGGCTCACCTGCGTGCGGTTGCCTTCCGGCGGCACAATCCGCGCAATCTGCGTGGTGTTATCGTTGGCGTAGATCGAAGAAATCTGGTTATTCGCCAGCTCTTCCGGCTCCGGCACCTCATACTGCGAGTATGCGTACGCAAACATTCCGCCCGGAATGGCCACTACTAACGCAACAATGATCAGCACAATCCACGGCCACCGACGCTGGGACTTCTTTGCCCGACGTCGACCGCCCTTGGATGGGGCCGATTGACTTTTATCGCTCACCTAAACGCGCCTTACTTCGTCATCTAACTCGTTTTATCTGGTCTAACGTTAACACTTTCTATAGGCCACTTCGGACGTTAGAAGATGGTTCCATCGGCAAGCAAGGCATACTTCTACCGTATGCACGGTAAACTCCAAGCCTTCCGACACAAACTGTGCTATCTCCGTCTCGCTGCGCGCGCTTCCCGCACGCCGGCCTAGCTCCTCGCCATATACCCAGCGTGTGTTGCGCAAAGCGCCATCACACAGCGGGCACGGACGGTTGACCGCAACGCCATGGTGGGTGGCGGCTGCACGCAGCAAGAAATCAGCGTCACACACCTCTTCAGGCGCGATTCGCCCCGCGCGGAGCTCGCGCAAGGTTGCGGCGCGTTCCCATTCGTGCGACACCGTGTGTTTATATGCCACGGATGTTAGACCACTCACCTTTACCACCTTAATATCGTCTTCTTTATCGATCCACCTCGCCGCAAAGTAGCACCATAGAGACCATTGTCCTTAGGGTTAGGAGTTCAAGGATTAACTAAAATCAATCTCCAAGGAGCATGCCCTAATGGCCTCTAAAGTAAAGGTTGCCGTCGTCGGTATTGGCAACTGTGCGACCTCGCTGATTCAAGGCGTGGAGTACTATCGCAACGCTTCAACCGATGAGAAAATTCCCGGGCTCATGCACGCGCAGCTCGGTGACTACCATGTCGGCGATATCGAGTTCGTTGCCGCCTTCGACGTTGATGCGGCCAAGGTGGGCCAAGATCTTTCCGATGCCACCCGTGCCTCCCACAATTGCACCATCACCATCGCCGAGGTCCCGCACCTTGGTGTCACCGTGCAGCGCGGCGTTACTTTGGATGGCTTGGGCACGCACTACCTGCAGTCCATTGAAGAATCCGATGCTGAGCCTGTCGATGTCGCCCAGGCGCTGAAGGATTCCGGCGCCGAGGTTGTCGTGTCCTACCTGCCGGTGGGCTCCGAAGATGCCGATAAGTTCTACGCCCAAGCGGCTATCGATGCCGGCTGTGGCTTCGTCAATGCCCTACCGGTGTTTATTGCTTCCGATCCTGAGTGGGCGCAGAAGTTCACTGATGCTGGATTGCCAATTGTCGGCGATGACATCAAGTCCCAGGTGGGCGCCACCATCACCCACCGCGTGATGGCCAAGCTCTTTGAAGACCGCGGCGTGCGCCTCGATCGCACCATGCAGCTCAATGTCGGCGGCAACATGGATTTCAAGAACATGCTCGACCGCAACCGTCTGGAATCAAAGAAAGTCTCCAAGACTCAGGCTGTGACCTCCAACCTGCAGGATTCCCCGCTGGCGGGCAAGAAGCAGGACCGCAACGTTCACATCGGCCCATCCGACTACGTCGAGTGGCTCGATGACCGTAAGTGGGCGTATGTCCGCCTCGAAGGCTCCGCTTTTGGTGACGTCCCGCTGAACCTGGAGTACAAGCTCGAGGTGTGGGATTCGCCGAACTCCGCCGGCATCATCATCGACGCCGTCCGTGCCGCGAAAATCGCGCTTGACCGTGGTATCGCCGGCCCCATCCTGCCAGCTTCGGCGTACCTGATGAAGTCCCCACCGGTGCAGATGCCTGACGATGAAGCCCGCGCTGCCCTCGAAGCCTTCATCACTGGCTCCGAGTCTTAAACCACTCGCGCGACGCACCTAGCGCGCACGCCGGCCGCACGACGCCACGTGCGCATCGCGCCCTGCGTGCGCATCGCATCTCACGTGCGCACCCCCGCTTAACCCACGCACTTCGGACAGATTCCCACATGGGCAAACCCGTAATTGCGTGGGTTATGTTGTACTTGAAATTATTTAGGGCTCGAAACCTAACGTTTTGGCCAATTAACTACAAATTGCCGTTTGAGGCCGTTATTATAGTTTTATGAACGAACCTAATCAAAACTCCCCATCAACTTTTGACGAAGCCCTCGAGGTTGCATCGCAGATTCAACCCGCGATGAATAAATTAGTCGTGATTTTCCAGCGCACCACCGAAGGTGGATCGTTAACGACGTCGCAGGTCTCCATCATGAACCAACTCAAAGCGCGCGGCGCGGCACGTGTTAGCCAAGTCGCTGCCGCTGAACTTATCCGTATGCCGACCGCCTCGAATGCGCTTTATCAGCTCGAGCAGCGTGGCTATATTGAACGCACCCGGGATGAAAAAGATCGCCGCGGCGTGATGGTGCAGCTGACTAAGAAGGGCACTGCCGAGCTCGAGCGCGTGAGCCAGGAACGTGCTGCGGCCCTCGCGGAGATTCTGCGTTGGTTGGATGCTGATGGGCTGAACACCGCGCGCGAGGTATCTGGGTTGATTAATAAGCTCGCAGAAATCTACCGACCAACTCAGGATTCACCAAAATCTTAAGTGCGTTTGTAGGATAGGAATTATCATCGCCCTTTTACGCGTCGTTTAATTCTTTTCTATGACTCAATCTTCCTCGCGAGCTTTTCGCATCCTGATTTCCTGGACACCTGCATCCGGAGATACCGAGCCGATCCGCTTTGCGGCATGGTTGGCTCGCACCACCGAGATTGAAGTTCGCGTGGTCTCGGCATTTGTGCAGCCCTGGCATGAGGTCTCGCTGCAAAAGCTGGGTGGTAAATACCACGATTGGTTCAAAGAGGAATCCCGCGCCTGCCGCCAGGCAGTCAAGGACACTCTCGTCGCTGCCGGCATTGAGCGTTCGCAGTGGAACGAAACTTATTCGGTGCTCATGGATGGCCCGTCGAAGCCACAGCTGCTGACGCAAGCCGCCGAGGAATTCGACGCCGACCTGATTTTGCTGGGCTCCAACCAAGGCGCGGCCAAAGGCCGCTTTCTGGCCGGATCCACCGCCGATAGTTTACTGCACTACTCCCCCACTCCCGTGGGGTTGAGCCCGCGTGCTGTGAAATTGTCCAAGCACGGCGTGACACGGCTAAACTTCGCGCTGACTGAGGAACAAGACCTAGATGATGTGCCTGCGCTTTTCGATGCCGCCTCCCTCGCCGCCACCTGGAATGTTCCACTGCGTATCGTCGTCTTTTCTTCCAATGGTCTCGTCGCAGCACCCATGAACGCGAACCATGACGTGGCACTTGAACTCACCTCCCAATGGCGGGAACATTCCTTAGGCCTATTGGATGTGGCGCGCGAACGCGTGGTGTCGCAATTTCCGGATCTTGAGATCACCTCAGAGATTGGTTCCGGCAAAGGCTGGCGCGCCGCTGTTGATTCCCTCAAGTGGAAGAAAGGCGACCTCATCTGTATCGGTTCCACCCCGATGGGCCCGATTGAACGGGTCTTTATTGGCTCACGCGCAACGGAGTTATTGCCGCATCTTTCGGTGCCGATCATCGTTTGGCCAAGCAGCGCTTGCCCACAGTAGGGTTATAAACTATGAGCGCACGACGGTTTGATTTCACCGGCCCCGATCATCCAGAAAATGATCTTTCCACGGATGCGGATTTCGCGAATATTCCGCGCCCTGAGCCAGCTGATTTCGACGAGCTTGCCGATGAACCCGATCCCGCCGAAACCGCCGCCCGCAATAGGGCATCGACAAAGCAGGCCGTGTGGTTCTCGGTCATCATCGTAGTTCTAAGTTTCGTTATCGCGCTTGGCTTGGTGTTCATTTTCCGCGCCATGGGTGGACCTTTATGCGACCCAGGCCCCAATACTTGGTTCTGCTCCCCACAGCAGCAACTAACCTGGGTCATCGGTGCATCAATCGTTCCGATCGTCGGCATGCTTGGCTCGGGTTGGATGTTAATCCGCAAACTGCGTAACTATCTGCGCTGGCGCCCGTGGATGGGCGCGTTCTGGTTGCTCACCCCGCACTGCATGTTCTGGATGCTGCAAACGTTGCTCGAGCTATCCAATTACCTCAACGCCTAGCGCAGCGTCCCTAACGCGCCGCTGGACACTCGCCACTTCACGCGTGCCGTCACTAGAGCGCGCCCCGCTAACGCGCCGTTGCCGCTAGGGCGCACCGCCACTAAGACACGCCGATGAGCGACATCGCCCCCAAGTTAGCGTTGTCGTGATCATTGGCTATCAGCTTTCCGGACGGCGAACGGTACCTGACCCGTCCGCGGTGTCTGTCCACTCGCCCGCGCGACCGCTTGCGTCCGCGGAATCCGCGCCGCTCCCGCTGCCGACGCTTTCTCTCGCCTCGTGAGCTATCCGGCCCACCTGCATCTCCCGGGCTTCCTGCCCCACCCGGGGTGCCGGTTTCACCCGGCTCACCCGCTTCACCCGGGCTTTCCCCACCTCCGGGGCCGCCAGGTTGACCCTGGCGGCCCCGTCCTTCAGGGTCATCATCATTGACGCCATTGTGATAGGAACACAACATGGTCAAATTCGAAGGCTCGGTCTGTCCGCCGTGTTTGTGGGCGTCGATGTGGTGGATTTGGCACCTATCGGCAGGCACGCCGCAATCTGGCCACGGGCAGACCAGGTTTTCGGCTTTCGCCAGAATCCGCTGCTTGGCCGACGCAAATCGCGCCTCGTATAGATTCACCGGTCCAGTACTCGGGTGGAAAAGCCCCGCCATGATGTCACTACCCAGCTCTCCGGCAATTGCTGCGGCGACGAGCTCGGCGCCGGTCATGGTGGTGCCATCGGAAAGCCCGACCACCACATCATCACCTTCGCCGCGCAGCACCCGCATGGAGTCTTCCAACCCAATAGCAATCACCGTCTGATACGCAGGGCGCACCGTACTCGCCCCGGAATGCAGGTGCGTCCACCAGCTTTGGCGCAGCGTTTCCCTGCGTTCGCCCTGAAATCCCTGCTCTTGCGTGACCGCGTCGAGGGTCTTTTCTAAATCGGTGACGGCACGCTGGTCATCAGTGATAGTAATCGTGCGCAAACCTTCACGGGTGCGCGAGAACTTCACCCCGGGCGTGCTGGCTTTCGGCCCATTGATCTCTTTCACCCGCGCCCCACCAGCCTTATTGACCTCTTCATAGCTGCCGGTCATGGCAACGAGCTCCGCACGCAATTTCCAGCCCGCCCCGCGCTGTTTGAGCTGCCGCGCATGCCGATTGATCATCACCAGGTGCTCCACCGAATGCCCCATGTGCGCGGCTAGCTCGACCGTCTCGCGCTGAATGCGCGAGGAATCCGCCGGGCCCAGATAGGCTTCGGCTGCCCGCATGTAGTCTTTGGCCTTTTGCAGCGGCATCCCCAATGCCGCCAGCTGGTAGGCATCAAGAGCTAAGCATTCGCGCAACAACTCCATTCCGTTGCGCGAGAGATACTCCAATGCCTGCAATGCGTTCATGATTCATACGCTAATAACCCGCGCAAACATTCAACAGGCACCGTTGAAAACTATCCACAATTTTTTAATGACTCATCACGTAAACGGGGCAGTTATCCACAATCGCCTAGTCAGATTCGCGTGCCGCGAGCGCTGCCGCCACTTCCATGCAATCCTCGCGGCCACAATTAGCGGTCGCAGTATGTGCCGCGCAATCATCGCAGAGCAATACTTGCTGGCGGCAGGTGTCCTCATTGACACAATTGACGAAGGTATTAGTACCCGTTCCGCACTGCACGCAGTGGCCGAGCTGAATATAGCCCGGGTCCTTTGAGCCAGCACCGAATTCATGGTGCATGCGCTTATCAAAGACGTACATGGAGCCTTCCCATAGGCCGTCATTGCCGTACTTTTCGCCATAGCGCACAATTCCGCCATCGATCTGATAGACGTCCTTGAAACCACGGTTCTTCATGAGCACAGAAAGAATCTCGCAGCGGATACCGCCGGTGCAATAAGACACAATCGGGCGGTCTTTCATCCAGTCATATTTGCCGGACTCAATCTCTTTGATGAAATCATGTGTGGTCTCAACATCCGGCACGACGGCGTTTTTAAACTTGCCGATTTCGGCTTCCATCGCGTTGCGGCCATCAAAAAAGACCACGTCATCGCCATGCTTTTCTACCAGCTCATTAACCTGCTCAGGCTTGAGATGCACGCCGCCACCGATGACACCATTTTCATCAACTTTCAGCTCACCCGGCGCGCCAAAAGCCACGATTTCATCGCGCACCTTGACCGACAGGCGTGGGAAATCATCGGCGTCGCCATCCGACCATTTAAAGGACATCTTCTTAAAACCCGGGTATTCCTTGGTTTTGCGCACGTACTTTTTGCACGCGTCCATGTCCCCGCCCACGGTGCCGTTAATGCCGTGTTCGGAGATCAAGATGCGCCCCTTCAGCCCCAGCGACTCACAAAGGTCGCGTTGCCACAACATGATGGCTTCTGGGTCTTTGATAGGGGTAAAGGCGTAGTAGAGAAGAATTTTGCCGATGCTCACGTCCACCAATTCTAATCCCGCAGCTTAAAAAGACCTAACGCTTTTGATAGAGCGCCTTCTTGCGCGCAAAGACCGGGTCAGAGGTCACCAGCACGCCTAAGTTGCGGAAGATAGCTTCATCGACGGAGCCCAAGATGGTGGTGGTGTGAACATCGCAGCCCTGCAGCTGCTTGATCACATCCAGTGCCTTGCGCGCACTGTCATCTTTCGCCGCCGACACGGACAACGCAATCAGCACCTCATCCGTGTGCAGACGCGGGTTGCGCGAACCTAAGTGCTTGGTCTTCAGCGTTTGAATCGGCTCTATAGATTCCGGTGAGAGCAAATAAGTCTCATCATCAATGCCCGCCAAATGCTTGAGTGCGTTGAGTAGCATCGCGGCCGAGCAGCCCAGTAATTCGGAGGTGCGGCCTTGGATGATGGTGCCATCGGCAAGCGCAATGGCGGATGCGGGCCCGCCGGTTTCTTCGGCGCGTTCGCGGGCTAGAAGCACCACGGGCCGGTCGGTTTCTTTGATGCCGGCCTTCGCCATGACGACAGCCGCACGCGATGACCATTCATCATCCAGGCCATTGCGGGCCTCATCCACCAGGGTTTTGAAGTAGCGGCGGATGATCTCCTGCTCGCTGGCCTTGCGGCAGAGCTCATCATCGGTGATGCAATAGCCCACCATGTTCACGCCCATGTCCGTCGGCGACTGATATGGCACATGCCCAGTCATCTTCTCCAGTAGCGCCGACAGCAGCGGGAACGCTTCCACGTCGCGGTTATAGTTCACGGTGGATTCACCATGCGCCTTGAGGTGGAAGTGGTCAATCACATTCGCGTCATTCAAATCCACCGTGGCTGCTTCATAGGCCAGGTTGACGGGGTGTTCCAGCGGCAGATTCCACACGGGGAAGGTCTCAAACTTGGCGTAGCCAGCCTTCTCACCGGCATTGAGCTCGTGATAGACCTGCGACAGCGCCGTTGCCAGCTTGCCGGAACCCGGGCCTGGCGCGGTGACAACCACCAGGTTGCGGGTGACCTCAGCGTATTCATTTAGGCCCATGCCCTCATCAGAGACAATCAGGTCAATATTGGTCGGGTATCCGGGAATGGTTCGGTGTTTGGACACTTTCAGCCCCAGACGCTCTAGGCGCTCCACCACGGCAACGGCCTGCTCATTGCCCTCTTCAAATTGCGTAATCACCACGTGTTCCACCAGGAAACCACGGTCACGGAAGACGTCAATCAGGCGCAGGACGTCATCTTCATACAGGATGCCTAAATCCGCGCGGACTTTTTGCCGCGCAATGTCTTTGGCGTTGATGCACAGCAGGATTTCCACGTCATCTTTGATGCGCTCTAACATCGCAATTTTATTGTCTGGCGTGAAACCGGGTAAAACGCGAGAGGCGTGCATGTCATCGAAGAGTTTGCCGCCCATTTCTAGGTAGAGTCTGCCGCCGATGTCTGCACGCCTGTTGTTGATGTGTTCGGATTGAAGCCGGATGTATTTCTCTCGGTCGAATCCTTGAGCGTGCGTCATAAAGGGCCTTTCTTGAAGCGTCAGGTTTCAATGAATGAATGTACCTGATGAACTAATAAAGTAGATATCATGCCTGAAGGACACGTGATTCACCGTTTAGCCCACACCTTTAATGCCGATTTTCGCGGCCACGCGCTGGAAGTTTCCTCGCCGCAGGGCCGTTTCGCGCGCGAAGCCGCCGCGTTAGATGGCGCGCAACTGGATCGCGCAGAGGCGTGGGGGAAGCATCTCTTTTTGCATTTCGATATCCCCTCGCCCGAACACATTGTGTATGTGCACTTAGGGCTCATTGGGCAGTTTCTATTTGAGAATCCTGAGGTTATGCGCGGGCAGATTCGGCTCCACATTTCTAATGGCGAGATGGCTGCGAATTTGCGTGGCCCGCAATTTTGCCGCCTGATTGATGAGGCGGAGTATGACACGATGCTCAGCAAAGTCGGGTGGGACCCGCTGCGCCCGGGTACAGATCCGGCGCCGTTGCGTAAGAAGGTGCAGGCATCGCGTCGGGCGTTGGGGTCTTTGTTGCTGGACCAGAAGCTTTTTGCCGGAGTGGGCAGTATTTACCGCACCGAAGCGCTGTTTCGGGCGGGCATCCTGCCGGAGCGTGCAGGAGCAATGCTTACCGATGCCCAATTCGACGCCCTGTGGCACGACCTCGTGGAGCTGATGGAGCGCGGTGTGGCGGTGGGCAAGATTGATACTGTCCGCGATGAGCATATGCCGGAAGCCATGGGCCGGGATCCGCGTAAGGATGACCATGGCGGTGAGGTTTATGTGTACCGTCGGGCGGGTCAGCCGTGTCATGTGTGCGGCACGGAAGTTCAAGTGCGTGTGATGGAAGGTCGAAAGGTATTTTGGTGCCCGACATGTCAGCATTAGACCCGGTATATAGCAATCAGCAAGCACGTTCCGCCGAGGACGCGCTACTTGCCAGGCAAGTAGCGCCCGATGAGTTGATGAAGAAGGCCGCGGCGGCCGTCGCGGAGGCGGCAGGCGCGATGGCGCCAGCCGGCACCGTACTGATTGTTGCGGGTCCTGGCGGCAATGGCGGCGATGGGCTCTATGCCGGCGCGCATTTAAGCTTGGCCGGGCACACGGTACATGCGCTGCTCGTGGCCGGTGATGCGCACCAGCCAGCGCTGGACACGTTTCGCGCCGCCGGTGGCGAGCTAACCGCGACAGATGACTATGACCTGGTCATTGACGCGGTGGCTGGTCTGGGTTCCTCGCGGGAGTTGGATGAAGATATAGCCGCGCTGATGGCGCGTGGGCGGCAGGTTCTCGCGATTGATGCGCCCACCGGCGTGGGTACTGCGCGCAGTGTGCGTGCCGATGCCACCATCACCTTCGGCGCCGCCCGCCTCCCGCACGCGGTGTATCCCGAATGCGGCGAGGTCATCATCGCTGATATTGGCCTAGGCGCTGTCTTCGAAGATTATGAGCCGGTGGGATATACCAGCTTCGAGGCAAGCCTGGGGCGCCGCGAGTGGCCGGAGCATCTGCGCCCGCTGGCCGATACTGGTCCACTGCCCGATCTACTTCCGGGGATCACCGATAATAAGTACACCCATGGTGTTACAGGCATCGCGGCCGGCAGTGAGCAATTTCCAGGCGCGGGTATTTTGGCCACGGCCGGGGCGGTCAACACGACGACTTCGATGGTGGTCACCATCGGCGGCTCACGCGAGTTCCCCGAGGTCGTACCGGCGGATGATGTGGCATCGGCACGCAAGGTTGATGCCTGGGTCGTGGGACCTGGTCGCGGCGCCGATGCGCGCGCCCTGAAAGAACTGGAGACCATCCTGGATTCGGGCCTGCCGGTCATCGCGGATGCGGATGCGATCACGCTCATTGCTCACCACCCGCACCTGCAGGCGAAATTGCGCGGGGTGGTACTGACCCCGCATACGGGGGAATTTGCCCGGCTGCAAGGTGAAAGCCAGAAATCTCAGCAAGAACTTTCAGATGCGTGGGGGTGTCATATCTTGCTAAAGGGCCGCATCACGCGGATTACTTCGCCCGGCGCGCTGCCGGTGAGCGTGAATACGGGTAATTCTTTCGCAGCTACCGCCGGATCCGGTGATGTGCTCGCCGGTATCATCGGTGCACTGCTAGCCAAAGATGGTGCTGACGACACCACCGGCGCAACGAAGGGCGCAGATAGCATGCAGCGTCTGCTGCTGTCCGCGGTGGCCATTCACGCGCATGCTGCGGCACACGCCGCCCGGCGCGAGCATGGTTATGCACCGACTCGTGCGATGAAGATCGCTGAAGCAATCAGCAATGCCATTGCTTCAAGGAGTTCTATTTCTTCAAAAAGTACGTCATAGCGGCAAAGACGGACATGAGGCTGACATCGATGATCGCAAGGTTATACGGCCAGGGCGCGATAGATAGGACCGAATGTCCATTGGGGTGCGCGGAGAGAAAACCATAATTGCTGCCCAGGATGCGATTGAGCATCAGCGTTGCGATGGCCCACGCATGCGTTGCCACTGCCGTGAATCCGAAACCTTTCCACGTGAGCTTCGTGCCGGAGGCCAATAGGGCCATCGGAATGGCGAGTGCCACGATGTGGAAGAGCCAATAGGTTGAAATCAGCAACCACTTCGGCTCGAAGTAATACGGCATATCCGGGGTGATGATCGCCTGCGGGTTGAGCACAATCCCCCAGTAGATAGATAACTGCAAGCCATAAGAATTGCCGGTGACAAGCGCCAGCGCCATCATCGGGCGCAACACATCGCATAAGTGCAGCGGCAGTGTTTCGCGCACTTCGCGCTGTTTCTTATCCAGCGATAACCCCGCCCATAGTCCACCCAGCACACCGAGTACCCACCCGGTCGCGCGGCGGGCCTTGTCAAATTTGCCCAGGCTTTCTAGGTCTTTCGCCGCCACCATAAAAATCCCGGTGGCGATAATCGCCGTCACCAGCATGGAAAAATGCTGCGCCCCAAATTGCGGCATGCGCTCATAGCGCGACTCCAAGGGGCGTGCCCAGGCAAGCTTGCGCCAAGGCTCCTGTGGGCGCGCACCATTTGTGTGCGCCAATGCTGGTCGAATCATCAACGCAACAGTGTATCTAATAGCCGACGCGCCCACATTATTAAGCCTTCATAGCAACCTGGTGCGCAACACCATCGTGAACTTCCACGGCCGCGTCCGCGTAGGCAAGCAGGCTGCGGTCGTGGGTGACCATCACCGTCGCTAGGTTCAGCTCCGTGGTCAGCTGCGTAATCAGCGCCATGATGTCCTGGGTGAGGGCGGAGTCGAGGGCGGAGGTCGGTTCATCGGCAAGCAAAAGCTCTGGGTCGGCCATCAAGGCGCGCGCGATATTCACGCGCTGGCGTTGCCCGCCGGATAACTGCGCCATGCGTCGGGTGCCCATGCCGCCCAGACCAACGAGGTCCAGGAGCTCATCGGCGCGGTGCGGGCGCAGGCGCACGCCGCGAATATGGTCCATCATCAGCAGCTGCTCACGCACCGTGAGCGAAGCAATGAGGTTAGCCTGCTGGAAAATGATGCCAATATTATTGCGGCGGACACTCGAGCGCGTCTTTTCATCAGCGCCGGTCATATCGTGTCCGGCAACGTGCACGGTGCCGGAATCAGGCACTACCAGCCCCGCGGCCACAGACAGCAAGGTGGATTTACCGGAACCGGATTCGCCGATAATCGCGGTCAGCTCGCCCGCGCGTGCCTGCAGATTCGCGCTATCAAGTGCGGTGATGGTGGATTCACCATCGGGGTATGTCACGGTCGCGTGTGAGATGTCAAGGGTGGTCATTAGGCATGTCCTCCTAGTGCAATCATGGGGTCGGTATTTTTCACGTGGCGGGTGGCAAGCAGGGCGCCGAGCATGCCGAGCACCCAGATGCCGATGGCCGGTGCCAGGACGGTGGCCGCCGAGAGTTCGAAGGGCAGCACCCCGGCAGCCAGGGTGCCGAGCCCCCAGCCGATCAGCCCGCCGAGACCCACGCCGACGGTGAGCACGATGGCGGCTTGGCCCAGTGCGTCTTTGAGCAAATAGCTTGCCGATGCCCCCAGCGCCCGCAAGATAGACAAATCCCTGGTGCGTTGGATGGTCCATACGGATAAAAATGCGATGGTCACCAACGCTGAGATGGCATAGAGGAATCCTTGCATGGTGACCAACGAGCCTTGCTCTGAGGAATAGGAGGCGAGCCCGGCGAAGGACTCTGACAGGGAGACGGCGTCCGGGCTGTCTTCATCAGTGAGCATCACGGTGCCGCGGGTTCCGGCGGGCGCGTGGGTGATATCCGCCCAGGTGCTGGTGCTGGTCCACACCACGGGTGAGTGCGAGTAATAAAGGTCCGGCGCAATGGCCGTGACTTCTTGTTCCTGGCCGGCCAGCGTCACTATGTCGCCGGGCTTAAGGTTCAAGTCGGCGGCGGTGCCTTCGGCCACAGCGATGCCGTCGGATACAGCAACATCAGTGCCGGGGATGATGCTCCCGGTGGGCAGGCCGAAGATGCCCACACCGGCAGCAATCCCGCCAGCGGCTTCGCTTACTTCCATGCGGGTTTGGCCCACACCGAGCGGGATGCCGGAGTAGTTGCGCAGGTCCTCGGTGGTGATGGTGGATTCGGTAAATGAAGGCTGCTCGGAGGTGAAGATGACACCTTCTGGGTCGAGCGCTTCAAGGGCGGAGGTATTTTGTTTGCCCAGGCCACCGGTGAGCCCAGACAACATGACCAATAACAGGGTAATCAGTCCCACGACGCCGGCCATGAGAGTGAAGCGACCGCGGGCGAATGCGATATCTCGAATACTTAAGAACATGACCTTCATTGTGGTTTGCACAGGCCAGGAAGAAATCGGGTGGCGGGTTGGTTTCTAAATCAACCATGTGGTTGATGACGTCACCACCCCGGTTCGCACTAGCCTAGACAGGGTGAGTGAAGTACATGTGAATCCGCTGCTGCGCGTTCTGGACTTTCTACGCGTGGGCCTGCACGTAATGTTTGCGTTCCTGCTGGGATTCGGGGTGCTGCGCTCACTCATTGCCGCGCCGTTGGCTTTTCATGTGCCACTGATGGCGGCTGCGCTCGCGGCGTTATACGTCACCGGCACGGTGTATGAACGCAACCAGGCGCGCAAGGGCGCAACCATTGATAGCTGGCAGCAATACGCGTGGCTGGGCGGCATCACCGTGTTATGGCTGGGGCTTTTGACGCACTCGCAGGATTTTCTGTGGTTGGAGTTCCCGCTGGTTTTTCTAACGTTGCACATCATGGTGCGCACGCGGCAGGTGCTGCTGGCGCTTATCACCGTGGCGGGGCTATGGGCGATTGCAGCATTTGTGCCTTTGTGGCTGCATCCGGACACCTGGTCGGTGGCAGCGGCGATTGGCCCGCTCATTGGCACGGCACTCGCGGTCGCCATCTTTTTCGCCTACCGAGCGCTCCATGCGGAGATTCAGCACCATCGGCGCATCGCGCAACAATTGCGCGCTACCCAAGCCGAGCTGGCCGCCAGCGAGCACCAGGCCGGCAGGTTAGAAGAACGCGAGCGGTTATCGCGCGAGATTCATGACACCGTCGCGCAGGGTTTAAGCTCCATAGTGCTTTTAGCACGCGCTGCGAAAAGCACCGATGACGCGCATGCGCAGCTGACAACCATTGAGAAGGTTGCCGCGGATAATCTCGCTGAAGCCCGGCGCTTTGTGCGCGATTTGGCTGCACCTGATGTGGAAGTACCTGAGGCGCTGCGCCAGATTCTGATTCGTATGCGGGAGCGCGGCCAGGCACTGGGCGAAAAGACAGTCTTCCAGCTGGAATTCGCTGGTGATCATAATGCGCAGATACCGCAGCCGATTGCCGCCGCTGTCATCCGGTGCGCGCAGGAGGGGCTTAATAACGTGGTCAAACACGCACACGCTGACCGTGCGGTTGTCACCTACGGCGTATTCGAGGAGGCGGTGACGATTGATGTGGTGGATGATGGCATCGGCAAGCAAGGCTCCGACGGTTTCGGCCTGGGTGGTCTGCGCCGCCGCATTGCGGATGTGGGTGGCACGATGGAGCTGGAATCTGGCGATGGCACCGCACTATCGGCCAGGCTGCCGCTGACCAGCATGAAGGAGAGCTAAATGATTCGCGTGATGCTCATAGATGACCACCCGGTGGTGCGCGCAGGGCTGCGCACGATTTTAGATAGCTTTGCCGATATTACTGTGGTTGCTGAAAGCGACACTGGTGCGGCGGTTGAGCAGCTTGCCGATGACTCCCTCGCAGTCGACGTGGTGGTCTGCGATATTCAGATGCCCGAGGTAGACGGCATCTCGGCCACGCGCAGACTGCGCGAGATGGGCGGGCCGCCCGTGCTGATTTTGACGACCTATGACACCGAGGCCGACATTGTGGCCGCGGTGGAGGCTGGCGCATTGGGGTATTTGCTCAAAGATTCGCCGGAGCAAGCACTGCATGATGCTGTCATTGCTACCGCTGCGGGGCGCCGCACGCTATCGCCGGAGGTTGCGGGCCTGCTGGCTGAACGGGTGGGCCGGCCGCAGCAAGCGTTGTCGGGGCGTGAAATTGAGATTCTGCAGGCATTAGCGACGGGCGCGTCGAATAAAGCACTGGCGAAGCAGATGTTTATCTCCGCAGCGACAGTGAAAACTCATTTGATTCACATCTATCAAAAATTGGGCGTGGATAATCGCACGGCGGCAGTAACCGTAGCACGGGAGCGGAAACTGATTTAGGCACACGGGTTTCACTAGTTAAGCGAGAAAAGAAAAACGGGGCTAAAGTGGCCTTACATGAGCATTCGACAAAGTCTAATCAGTATAGGCGGGGGTCTCACTAACGCTGTGGGCTCTGCAGTAGCGTCCCGAAGCGTAGATTTTGAAGAAGTTGTACCCGTCGGTTGGCACCAGCATGAGCAGGGCGTGGCCCGGCTGGTGGATAGCTTTAAGAATGTGCCGGCTGGCCAGCGCGTTCGGTTGGCGAAGAAGACCTCGAATCTTTTTCGCGGCCGTTCGGGAAAGTCCGCAGGGTTAGATGTCAGCGGGCTGGCCGGGGTCATCGAGGTAGACCCTGTTGCGCGCACCGCCGATGTGCAGGGCATGTGCACGTATGAAGACTTAGTGGATGCGACACTTGCACATAAGCTGGCGCCGCTGGTGATTCCGCAGCTCAAAACCATTACGTTGGGCGGCGCGGTAACCGGCATGGGCGTGGAGTCAACCTCTTTTCGCAATGGGCTGCCGCATGAATCGGTCCTGGAGATGGATATTCTCACCGGCACCGGTGAGATCATTACCTGCTCGCGCGAGAAGAACGTGGACCTGTTTCGGTCTTTCCCGAACTCTTATGGCTCACTCGGCTACGCGGTGCGGCTGAAAATTGAACTCGAGGAAGTCAAAGACTTCGTGGAGCTAAACCACATTCGCTGCGATGACCTGACCAGCTATCAGGAAACCGTGGCGCACTACGTGGATACCCAAGAATTTGACGGCCAGCCGCTGCACGGCATTGATGGTGTCTCCTTCTCACCTACCGAGTCCTACCTCGTGCTGGCAGTCAATACCGATGAGCCGGGTCCGGTATCGGATTACACGCGCGAGCAGATTTACTACCGCTCGCTGCACCACCCGGAAGGCATTAAGCGCGATAGGTTGACCATCCGTGATTACATCTGGCGCTGGGATACAGACTGGTTCTGGTGTTCGCGGGCTTTTGGGGCGCAGGAGGCATCGGTAAGAAAGCTCTGGCCCCGCGAACTGCGACGCAGCGCGTTTTATTGGAAGCTTATTGGTATCGACCGCAAGTACAACGTCGAGCACAATCTGACCAACCGGCGAAAAGGCCTGCCGCACCGTGAGCGCGTGGTGCAAGACGTGGAAGTCACCGTCGAGCACATCGAAGACTGGCTGGCGTGGTTCTTTGATGCCTGCGATATCCAGCCGGTCTGGCTATGCCCGATTCGCCTGCGTGCACAATCGGCGGAGCTTATCGGCACGGGCGACGCTACCGCAGATGCCTCGGTACCGTGGCCACTATATCCACTCGGTATGGAAAGGACGTGGATTAACTTCGGATTCTGGTCGGCTGTGCCAGGTGACCACGTCTCACCGGAGGCTAAGCCCGGCGCATTTAACCGCGTGATTGAAAAGCAAGTATCGGAGCTCGGTGGGCATAAATCGCTGTATTCGGAAGCGTTTTATAGCCGCGAGGAATTCGAAAGTCTCTACGGTGGAGATATGCCGGAAAAACTCAAGAGCGTCTACGACCCGGATGGACGGTTCCCGGGTCTTTATGAAAAGACCGTCACCGGCGCTTAAAAATAAAAATAAGGAAAGGACAAAATAAGTTGAATACCACAGCGTTTGAGCCCATGACTGTTGGTGAGATCATCGACGCGATGCTCATCGGTGAAAGCCCCTTTTATTGGAAGGCCTTCGATGGCTCGACGGCCGGTTCGCCAGATGTGAAGTACACGGTCAATATCAACTCCGTGGAAGGACTGTCCTATATTGTGACCGCGCCTGGTGATGTGGGCTTGGCTCGTGCGTATGTGACCGAAGGCATCACCGTCGAAGGTGAACACCTGGCGCATCCTTATGGCATTTTTGACTCCTTGCGGGACCTGTACAACAAGTACCGCAAGCCGGAATTTACAGTCATGGCGAAAATTCTGCGCTCCCTGGGCACGATGGGCGCCATCCAATCGCAGCCCGTGCCATCGGTGGAGCGCGCATCCTGGCTGGAGCGCACCATACGCAGCGGCCTCGCGCGCCACTCCAAAGAGCGCGACGCGGCGGTCATCTCCGACCACTATGACGTGGGCAATGACTTCTACGAGCTGTTTTTGGGCGACGCCATGACTTATACCTGCGCCTACTACCCCACCGAAGACGCCACCTTGGATGAGGCTCAGGAAAATAAGTACCGCCTGGTTTTTGAGAAACTTAACCTCAAACCTGGTGATACGCACTTGGATGTCGGCTGCGGCTGGGGCGGCATGGTCCGCTTTGCTGCCCGCCACGGTGTGAAGTCCCTGGGCGTAACGCTCTCGAAGGAACAGGCCGAGTGGGCACAGGCCAAGATTGTCGAGGAAGGCCTGTCTGATTTGGCCGAGGTCCGTTTCTTGGATTACCGCGACGTGACCGAAACCGGCTTTGATGGCATCTCCGCCATCGGTTTGCTTGAGCACATCGGCGTGGCCAATTACAAGGACTTCTTCACGTTCATGCATGACAAATTGCGCCCAGGCGGCATCATGCTCAACCACTGCATCACCTACCCGGATAATCACAAGACGGCCAAAGGCACGTTCATTGACCGCTATATCTTCCCCGATGGTGAGCTCACAGGTTCGGGCACGATTACCAAGTCCATGCAGGATATCGGCTTTGAAGTCGTGCACACGGAATCGCTGCGCTTTGATTACATGCGCACGCTGCGTGATTGGTGCGAGAACCTCAAAGCCAATTGGGAACGCGGCGTGGAATTAGTCGGCCTGCCTACGGCGAAGCTCTGGGGCATGTACATGGCCGGCTCCGAGTGGGGTTTTGAGCATAACGTGGTCAACCTCTACCAGTTCGTCGGCATCAAATTAGATGAAGAAGGTGGCCGCGCTGGTATGCCCGAGCGCCGCTGGTGGAATGACTCGGTCTTCTAAAACGCTGCGCCTTCCACTGCGCTAAACGTGGTACTTCAGGCCCAAGACCGCCATGCCAGCGAGCAAGATGGTGAGCAGGATGGCGGTCAGTCGCATCCAGCCGGCATGCTCGCGGCGCGGCAGCAACGCCATGGCACCCGCGCCGGCGACACCGCCCAAGGTGTTGAAGAAGACATCATCGATATCGGAATAGCCCAGCGCAAACACGTATTGCGTAATTTCAATACCCACTGACGCGAAGAGGCTTAACAGCACCGCGGTGACAAAGCTGCGGGTGCGCGCAAAAATGGCAGCCCCAAAAGGCATAAAGAGCAGCACGTTACCGATGGAGTTAGTCCACGGGGCGTACCAGTAGGTGGGGCGGTCAAAGCCATCGAAAAGCTGAAAGTCAACGCTGCGTATCGCGTGCGCCGAGCTATTGACCACGCCGGGGATGTCAATGAATGGTTTGCCCAGCGTTACCAGCGCAATCACCACGATTGACAGTGCGATCACCAAAGCCGCCGCCAGGGAGCGAGGACGCTTTTGTGGCGGGCGGGATTCAATCACCTGTGGTGGTCGTGTGGTTATTGGGGTCATAGCCCACTTAACGTAACAGGCGGATCTTAAAGGTGGCTGGCAGATAGGTAACGAGTTGGCAAGCTGGATGTGTGTAGGGTGACAATCATGGATGTCATCATTGTGGGAGGTGGACAATCGGCGCTGGCCACGGCCTATTATGTGCAAAAGCAAGGGCTGGATTTTGTGATTTTAGACGCACAGGAAGGCCCAGGTGGGATGTGGCCTAATACGTGGCCTTCGCTCACGCTTTTCTCGCCTGCCGATGCCTCCAGCCTGCCCGGCAAATTCATGCCTTCTTATCCCGGTTTCCCACCGGCATCGCATGTGGTGCAGTACTTATCCGACTATGAGGCGCGCTATGGCTTTCCGATAATTCGCCCGGTGCGCGTCACTGATGTCTCACACGACGGTGAGCAATTTGTGGTGGCAGCGGGTGAACGTACCTGGCGGGCTCGCGCGGTGGTGGCGGCAACGGGCACGTGGGATGCACCTTTTGTGCCGTATTATCCGGGTGAGTTTCGTGGTTCGCAGTGGCATACGCAGACCTATCCAGGCCCTGAGCCTTTTGCCGGGCAGCGCGTTGCCGTGGTGGGCGGCGGGGATTCGGGTGCGCAGATTGCGGCGGACTTGGCGCTGGCTGGGGTGGATACGCAGTGGCTGACGCGGAAAGAACCTGAATTTCTGCCGGATGATGTGGATGGCCGGGTGCTCTTCCGACGCTCGCGGGCTCAGATTTTGGGCCAGGGTGAAGCACCGGCAAAGATCCACGGGGATATCGTGGCGGTGCCGCCGGTGCGCAAGGCGCGTGATGCGGGCCTGCTGGCCGCGCAGCCCATGGTTGCGCATCTGGGTGCGATTGACGCTGATCACCTGGTGTGGGCGACGGGCTTTCGCCCCGCATTGCAGCCTTTTCGTCGGCTGTTGGATAAAAATAACCAACCAGAGGTGGAAGGACTCCACTTGGTTGGTTATGGAAATTGGACCGGTGCGGCTTCAGCCACGCTGGCGGGCGTCGGGCCTTTTGCCAAAGCTACTGCTCAGGCGATCGCCGAAGCAATCGCCTGAGTAGTGCTGAACCTGATGGAACTAGGCGTGCAGGTCTTTATCCTGGATGCCGTTCGGAACCAAGAGCACACCGATGAGCGAGACGAGGGTGATACCTACGCTGTAGGCGGCAATCGCCATCGAGGTTCCGTAGGTGGTGTAGAGGATTTCTGCAAGCATCGGGGCGAAAGCACCGCCGATGATGGAGCCGATAGCGTAACCAATCGACACGCCGGACAGACGAACCTTAACCGGGAACATCTCAGCGAATAGCGCACACATCGGGCCATAGGTAGGGCCAAGCATCGCGCCGGTAACAATAACAGTGACGTAGAACATTGCGATGTTGCCGGTGTCAATCAACAGCCACATCGGCACGCACCATATCGCGAGCGCAATGTATCCGATGAGGAAGGTGCGCTTGCGGCCGACGGTATCGGAAAGCTTGCCGAACAAGAGGGTGGATGCGAGCCAGAAACCAGCACCGACCAGGGACGCGCCCAGCACGTCAGTACGTTCATAGCCGACGTAGGTGGTGCCGTAGGAGATGAAATACGCGATAACGAAGTAGCCGATAGCGTTATTCGCAGCGAAGATCAGCGCGCACTTCAAGACGGTGCGCCAGTGGTCGCGGAAAAGGATCGCCAGTGGTGCGGAAGAATCCTTCTTCAGCTCCTGCATCTCTTCGAAAGCTGGGGACTCTTCAACGGAGCGACGAATGAAGTAGCCCACGATGATCAAGATGACCGAGGACAAGAATGGGATGCGCCAGCCCCAATCGAGGAATTGCTCAGTGGTAAGTACAGCAGAGAGCACCAGCATGAAGATGGTGGCCAGTGCCATACCCGCTGGAACACCAATCTGTGGGAAGGAGCCAAAGAATCCGCGGCGACCATTCGGGGCGTGCTCAACGGTCAGCAAGGCTGCGCCGCCCCACTCGCCACCGGCGGACATACCCTGAAGGATACGCAGCAGCACCAGCAGGATTGGCGCAGCGATGCCGATGGCTTGATAGGTCGGCAAAAGACCCATCAGCATGGTTGCAAGACCCATACCCAGTAGCGTGATGACCAGGACTGGCTTGCGGCCCATGCGGTCACCAAGGTGGCCCGCGAGGATGGCGCCGAGTGGTCGGAAAAGGAATGAAATACCCAATGATGCCCAGGAAATGATCTGCGCCAGCGAAGGGTTTTCATTGCTGACCGGGTCAAAGAATTGCGCGGCGAAAATCAGGCCCGCTGCCTGAGCGTAGATGAAGAAGTCGAACCACTCGATGGTGGTGCCAGCCATCGATCCGGCGAGCACGCGTTTGTGCTCAGAGGTCATTGCTTGTGGAGCTTGCGGTGTGCTGTGTTGGGTTGAAGCAGTCATGTGCTTTCAGCCTCCGGGGTATCGGCGGCGAGCATCTTGAGATGCCCGCCGAGGACAATATAGGAATTGTGGGTCTTGCTGAGGGTCTCTTACTGATTGCGGTTGTCGATGAGGCGCTTGGCTTTGCCATCGCCGGAATCAACCTGGTCTTGAATGCTGACTTCGACGGTGACGCCGATGCGCTGCTTGATCTGCTTGCCTAGCCAGTCACGCACTTCTTCAATGTCATTTTCGGTCGTCGCTGGGTCGCGCTCAACCAGAAGGGTGAGGTGATCCATGCGGCCCTTCTTCGACAGTACGCACTGGTAACGCGGGCGCAGTCGAGGTTCTTCGGTGATGATTTCTTCGAATTGCGAAGGGAAGCAGTTAACGCCGCGGAGAATGATCATGTCATCATTACGCGCCGAGATACGGTCCAGGCGGCGCATGGAGCGCGCGGTGCCCGGCAAGATGCGGGTAAGATCGTGGGTGCGGTACCGGATGATGGGTAGTGCTTCTTTGGTGAGCGTGGTGATCACCAGCTCGCCGTATTCACCATCAGGTACCGGCTGCAGGGTTTCAGGGTCGATGATTTCTGGGTAGAAGTGGTCTTCCCAGACAGTGAGGCCGTCTTTGGTTTCCACGCATTCTTGCGCCACGCCTGGGCCCATGACCTCGGAGAGGCCATAGATGTCGGTGGCGTCGATACCGAAACCGGCCTCGAGCTCTTGACGCATGCCTTCGGTCCACGGCTCGGCGCCGAAGACACCGACGCGCAGCGAGGTCTCCCGTGGATCGATGCCTTCCTTCTTCATACGGTCCAACAAGGTCAGCATGTAGGAGGGAGTGCCCAGGATGGCGTCCGGCTGGAAATCTTGCATGAGCTGGATTTGGCGCTCGGTCTGGCCACCGGAAGTCGGAATGGCGGTAGCACCCAGTGCTTCCACGCCATAGTGCGCGCCGAGGCCGCCGGTAAATAGGCCATAACCGAAAGTTACCTGGACTTTATCGGAGGGACGCAGGCCACCAGCACGGAAAGAACGGGCGACGAGCTCAGCCCAAATCTTGATGTCATTGTGCGTATATCCCACCACGGTTGGACGGCCGGTGGTGCCGGATGAGGCGTGGATGCGCGCGATCTGGTGCTGGCCCACAGCCATCATGCCGAATGGGTAATTGGAGCGCAGGGTGGACTTATCAGTAAATGGGAACTTCGCCATGTCGGCGAGTTCCTTGAAATCATCCGGGTGTACGCCGATTTCATCAAAAGCGCGGCGGTAATGCGGAACGTTGTAGTACGCATGGCGCAGCTCATTTTTCGCGCGGTGGGTTTGCAGCGCGATGATTTCATCGCGCGATGCGTACTCGATACCCATCTGGGGGCCGTGGTTATCTGAGAAGATATCAATCGTGGCGGTCAACGTAAGGTGCCTTTCTCAACGGGGAAAAGTTCGGGGCGAGTCCACACACACCCTTATTCAAACCAAGCTTCCCTGTGTCAGGGTGCCGCGCAGAATAGTGGCGCTTAAAGTTCAAATCATTTACTGACTTACCAATCGGTCAGGTAAATCATGTGATGTAGCGTACCCACCAACCTTGTTAACTGCAACACATTCGCGAAAACTTTTAGAAGTACATCACATAATGGGGGGTGATGAAGGCATAAAAACATCGCGCTCACTGGGAGATTTGTGAGCGCGATGAGACTAAGACTCGATGCCGTGGAAGACTAGCTCCACCGCATGCCGAGCGATTTCTTCCGGCGATAGACGCCCGCCGGGCTCATACCACTCGATAACAGAGTTGATGAGACCAAAGATGAGACGCGCAAGCACGCCAGCATCCAAGTCGGTACGGATTTCCCCAGCAGATTGCGCGGAATCAATCAGCGGCATGATGCGTCGGGTAAATTCGCGGCGACGCTTGAGGGCACGGAGTTCCAATTCCGAGTTGCCGCGCAGGCGAAGCAGCAATGTGACGGCTTCTTGGTCATGGCAGAGCACGTCAATAGCGCCGAAAATCAGCTCGCGAATTTGCTCGCCCGCGGTGAGGCCTTTTGCCGTGGCGGCATCAACCACCGCATCGAGCGAATCCTGCGCACGGGTCACCGCGGAGTCCAGGATTTCCTCTTTCGAAGAAATGTGGTGATAAAGCGCCGATTTGGAAATCCCCAGCACGCTGGCAACATGCCCCATGCTGGTGGCCTCATATCCGCGTTGATTGAATTCGCGAACTGCGGCGTCGATGACATCCTCACGTGAATAGCCAGGACGCCCCCGCGTTGCGCCATGGGAGGAAGCTTCCTCGGAGGCGGAGTTTTGGACTTTAACAGTTGGGTTCACACGTGCTATTCAAGCAAATATTTTTGAAAATGAATAGGCGCAAACAGAATCAACACAGCAAAGCCACTGGCAGAAGAGTTAAACTTACCGACCGGAAAGTCAGAAATGTGTGTATGATAGCCATCACCACACACGCTTTTTATCACGCCAAGTTGCCCGCGCAGCACCGTCTGCAAGGAGCAATAATGCACCAGATTCTCGCCCCTGGGGTTGCCCAGGAACCAGAATTTACTCACGTCCGCGACATGTTCGCCGATGACTACGCCACCGCCCACCTCGGAATTTCCATCACTCAGCTGAGCCTGGGGCGCTGCGAGGGAAATTTCACCATCCGCCCAGAAATGTGCAATGGGCATGGAACTGCCCAAGGCGGATTCTTGTATACGTTCGCAGATTCCCTCTTCGCCGGCGCGTGCAACTCCCCCGGCGAAGTCGCCGTGGCAGTCCACAACTCGATTCACTACATGGCACCTGCCTTCGACGGCGATGAAATTCACGGCACCGCCGTCATCAAACAGCAATGGGGCCGCAATGGAATCGTCGATGTGGAATTGACCAAGAACGGTAAGACCATCGCTGAGTTTCGCGGCACGTTCCGGCAATTGCCCGGGAAACCAGAGGCGCGCGGTTAAGTATCGCGTGACAAAAAATCACTAAAGGTTGACGTGCATCACATTTAGCCATATACTGACCAACCATTCAGTAAGTATTTGGATATTCGTTATTTTTCACCCCGCACATGAGGAGGGTTGCCCACCATGACAACCGCACAATCATCCCCAAGCCCGCATCTGGCTTCTGTTGATGCTGATGACGTGGCTGGCCAGAAACTTTTTGATGAGATCATTGCCGCTGATTCCCGCATCGAGCCCACGGACTGGATGCCCAAGGCATACCGCAAGACGCTGGTGCGTCAGGTCTCACAGCATGCTCACTCAGAGATCATCGGCATGCAGCCGGAAGCCAATTGGATTACCCGCGCACCATCGCTAAAGCGCAAGTCCATTTTGATGGCCAAGGTCCAGGATGAGGCCGGACACGGCCTGTACCTGTACTCGGCGGCAGAAACCCTGGGCACCTCACGCGACGAGATGGTCCAGCAGTTGCTCGACGGCACCGCGAAGTACTCATCCATCTTCAATTACCCGGCGCGCACCTGGGCTGATATCGGCGCGATTGGCTGGCTGGTGGATGGCGCAGCGATTTGTAACCAGGTGCCACTGTGCCGCGCTAGCTACGCCCCTTATGGCCGCGCGATGGTGCGTATCTGTAAGGAAGAGTCTTTCCACCAGCGCCAGGGCTGGGAGATTCTTTATGAATTGGCTCATGGCACCGAGGCACAAAAGCAGATGGCGCAGGAAGCCATCAACCGCTTCTACGGCCCGGCACTGCAGATGTTCGGCCCACCAGATACGGATTCCCCGAACTCACAGCAGTCCATGGAATGGAATATCAAGCGCTTTTCCAATGATGAACTGCGTCAGCGCTTCGTGGACATGATCGTTCCGCAGGCAGAGGCCCTGGGCTTGAGCTTTGAAGACCCAGACCTGAAGTGGAATGAAGAGCGCGGCCACTATGACTTTGGTGAACTGGACTGGGATGAGTTCAAGCAGGTCATCAAGGGCGAAGGCCCCTGCAATGTGCAGCGTATGCAGCGCCGCCGCCAGGCCCATGAAGATGGCGCGTGGGTGCGTGAAGCAGCCGCAGAATTTGCCAAGAAGTACCACGGCGCCGACGCAGCGCTCACCGCCTAAACCCAACTGAAAAAGGAGTCAATCCCCATGACTGAAAACCAATGGCCAATGTGGGAGGTCTTTGTTCGTTCCTCCCGCGGGCTTTCACACGTTCACGCCGGTTCTTTGCACGCACCTGATGCCACGATGGCACTGCGCAATGGCCGCGATCTGTATACCCGCCGCAATGAGGGCAGCTCCGTGTGGGTTGTGCCATCGGAAGCAATCTCTGCAACCGACCCGGATTCTAAGGGCGGTTTCTTCGAATCGGCCAAGGGTAAGGCCTACCGCCACGCTACGTACTACAACAAGAGCGAAGGGGTGCCGCACCTATGAGTAGTTTCGCTGCTTCAGATTCAGCCACGACCCAGTCGTTGGGCACGGCGATTTCCGCCGAAGATATCCGCAACTCTGGGGTCAAGGCATCAGAAGAGGTTGCGCAATATGCGCTCATGCTTGCCGATGACGCCCTGATCCTCGCCCAGCGCCTCGGCTGGTGGATTTCACGCGCACCAGAGATGGAAGAAGATATTGCACTGGGCAATATCGCACTCGATCTCATCGGTCACGCCCGTTTCCTTTTCACCTACGCGGGCACCGCGTGGGATAAGAGTGAAGATGACCTGGCCTATTTCCGCAATGAGGAAGAGTTCCGCAGTGTGCGCCTGGTCGAGCAAGAAAATGGCGACTTCGGTCAGACCATCGCTAGGCAATTGCTCTTTAGCCACTACCAGTACGCGCTCTATGAGAAGCTGCAGGAATCAGCGGATGAGACTCTGGCTGCAATTGCGGCTAAGGCTCTGAAGGAAGTGGAGTACCACGTTGACCACTCTAATCAGTGGATGCTGCGTTTGGGCCTTGGTACCGAAGAATCGCACCGTCGCATTAGCGAGGGCATCTATTTCATGTGGCCATACCTCGCTGAGCTCTTTGAGGATTTAGAGGTGCATGAGAAGTTGGCATCGGCAGGCATTGCTGTGCTGCCTTCTTCCCTGCGCGATGAGGTCACCGCGCGCATCGAACACGTGCTGGAAAAATCCAACGTTGAGGTACCGAATGTAAAACCCGCGCGTTCTTCACAGCGCACCGGAAAATTCTCCGAGCAGCGCGGATACATTCTGGCAGAAATGCAATCGCTGGCGCGCCAGCATCCTGGCGCGACCTGGTAAAAGGAGGTTTGGTGATGTCTGCTGTCTCTCTTCCCCACCCTTTTGATAAGCCCACGGTCAAGCCTTCTGAGCATGAGCTTCGACCATCGGCAAGCGCGGATGCTCGCGTCTGGGATATTGCGGCGCAAGTACCAGATCCGGAAATCCCCGTCATTTCGATTGCGGACTTAGGGATTTTGCGCGCGGCCAAAGACGATAATGGCGCTGCGGTGGTAACTATCACGCCAACGTATTCGGGCTGCCCGGCGATGGACCATATCACCGGCGATGTCGCAGATGCGCTCAAAGCCGCAGGCTACGAGGACGTCCATGTGGACCTGGTGCTGCAACCGGCATGGACGACGGACTGGATTACTGAAGAAGGCCGGAAGAACCTGCGGGACTACGGCATCGCCCCACCTACTGGTAAGGCCGCTGCGGGCGGCCCGGTACCGCTCACACTGGCGCCGCCTAAACCTGTTGAATGCCCACGCTGTGGCTCCAAAGATACTTCTAAGCTTGCCCAATTCGGTTCAACTTCATGCAAGGCACTGTATAGCTGCAAGAGCTGTTTTGAACCTTTCGACTACTTCAAGGTGCACTAATGACTACTTCGATGACCAAGAAAAAGGCCACCTTCAACACGCTGACGGTATCGAAGGTTCGCCCGCTTACCGATAACGCGGTTGAGGTATCTTTCGATATCCCGGAAGAGCTGCAGGCGGATTATGACTATGTGCCCGGCCAATACGTGGCGCTGCGCGCAACCATTGATGGCCAGGAGCATCGCCGGTCCTACTCAATTTGTGATGTCCCACGCCCGGGCCGACTGCGCGTAGCGATTAAGCGTGACCGCGGCGGCATCTTCTCCACGTGGGCAAATGACACGTTGGAAGCCGGCATGGAGATTGACGTGATGAACCCGCAGGGTGCTTTCGTGTCCAAGACGCACCTGACGGGGTTGAATAACCCGGATGCGATTCGTGATGAGATTGCGCGGATTTCCAACCCTCACTTGGTCGCGATTGCCGCGGGTTCCGGTATTACTCCGATTATGGCGATTGCGCAGACCGTCCTGGCGGAAAGCGAAGACAGCACCTTTGAGCTGATTTTTGCCAATAAGGGCGGCTCGGAAGTGATGTTCGCTGAAGAAATCGGCGATTTGAAAGATAAGTACCCGACGCGATTCGCAGTTCACCATGTGCTCTCGCGCGAGCAGCGTGTCAACCCACTATTTTCCGGACGTATTGATGCAGAGAAGCTGCAGCTTCTGCTGGATAATGTTGTCCGTACGAATGCGGTGGATGAATGGTTCCTCTGTGGACCATTCGAGCTCGTGCAGCTGGTGCGCGATGAGCTCAATGGCCGCAAGATCGATGAACAAGCGGTGCGCTATGAGCTCTTTACCACCGGCAAGCCAACCGGTTCGCAGCAGCAGACCGGCCGCCACGTGGAGGCAGACCCGGATGGAAAGAATGTGGAAATCACATTCAACTTGGATGGGTTGAGCGGAAAGATTGAATCACCAGAGTCCGCGAATGAGACCTTGCTGAATGCAACGTTGCGCGCCCGTCCTGATGTTCCTTTCGCTTGCGCTGGCGGTGTGTGCGGTACCTGCCGCGCCAAGCTGGTTGAAGGTGAAGTAGATATGGCGGAGAACTTCGCGCTGGAAAAGGATGAGATTGAAAAGGGCTACATTTTGACCTGCCAGTCACGTCCGAAGACGCCTTCTATCAAGCTCGATTTCGACGCTTAAGCCTGGGAGGATTTCGATGATTGACGTACATATTGATAATGAATCCGGCGTTGCTGAGGTAGTACTCAATAATCCGAAGGCGATGAACGCGCTGGCGCCGGAAGATCTACAGGAGTTATCGCAGGCATATACTCAAGCCGCCGATGCGGGCGTACGGGCGCTGATTCTGCGCGGCGAAGGTCGCGGTTTTAGTGCTGGCCGCAACATCAAGGGCCTGGACCCGCGCGATGATGATGCAACGGATTATCTGGCTAATAAGGTCACGCCGGTACTCAAGCAAATGGCGGAGTTCCCAGCGCCTACCTTCGCCGCAGTGCATGGAGTATGCCTGGGCGTGGGCTTGGGTCTCGCGCTGGCCACCGACATTGTTTATGTTGCCGAGGATGCGAAGTTCGGTTCCCCTTTTGCGAATTTGGGTGCGACCCTTGATTCCGGTGGGCACGCGCTTTTTGTTGAACGTCTCGGCGCGCACCGGGCGATGGATTTGATTGTCACCGGCGACATGATTTCTGGTGCAGAAGCCGTAACAGCAGGCCTCTTCTCACGCGCAGTGCCAGCAGAGGAACTCTTGGACTTTACCCGCGAGAAAGCACAGAATGCGGCACGTGGTGCGACCCAGGCATTTTTGGCGTCCAAGAGGTTGGTGGCTGATATCCGCGATAACGGCACCGGTCTGTGGGATTCGGTACATGATGAGAACTTTGCCCAAGGCGCGCTGTGCACCTCCGAGGACTACCTCGAGGGTTTTGCAGCCTTCAATGAGAAACGCCAACCAACGTTTAACGGCCGTTAGATTCACTTAAGTTTTAAGGACACTACATGACTGCTACTGATTCCAGCGCATACTTAGTCTCTGGGTTTAGAACCCCGGTGGGTAAATATGGTGGTGCGCTCTCATCGGTTCGTCCCGATGACATGATGGCACTGACAATCAAAAAGACCGTGGAGGAAGCCGGGCTGGATCCATCGATGGTGGATGAAGTCATCATCGGCAATGCCAATGGTGCCGGTGAAGAAAACCGCAATGTGGCACGCATGGCATGGCTGCTCGCAGGGTTTCCGGATACGGTGCCGGGAATTACCGTCAACCGTTTGTGTGCATCGGGAATGTCAGCGATTGCGCTGGCTACCGCGATGGTGGAATCAGGACAGGCCGATATCGTGGTCGCTGGTGGCGTGGAATCCATGTCGCGCGCACCGTGGGTAATGGAAAAGCCGAAGAAAGCATTTGCGCAGCCGGGTGAGGTTTTTGATACCTCCATCGGCTGGCGTTTTGTAAATCAGAAGTTCGCGGGCATGGAGAAGATGACGTACTCGATGCCGGAGACGGCAGAGGAAGTCGCGCGAGTCTTCAATATCAGCCGCGAGGATGCTGATGCTTTTGCGGTGCGCTCGCATGAACGCGCACTGGCAGCGATTTCGGACGGTAAATTTGCTCCGGAAATTGTGCCGGTGGACGTCACTGACCGCAAAGGTAATGTGACCGTGGTTGATACTGATGAAGGCCCACGGCCTGGCTCCACGCCGGAGGTATTAGGCAAGCTGCGCCCGGTAACCAAGCTGGGTGATGTGACCACGGCTGGTAATTCTTCGACGCTTAATGATGGTGCGTCGGCGGTGATTGTGGCTTCGCAAAGGGGAATCGACAAGCTGGGGCTTAAATCCCGCGCCCGCGTGGTGGCCAATGCGGCACGCGGACTGCAACCCGAAATCATGGGCATGGGCCCGGTGTTAGCCACCCGCGAGATTCTGGAGCGCACCGGCTGGAACCTCGCTGATGTGGATGCAGTGGAACTCAATGAGGCTTTTGCGACCCAGTCTTTGGCATGCATCCGCGAGCTCGGCCTAGATGAAGAAAAGACTAACGCCTGGGGTGGCGCGATTGCTCTGGGACACCCGCTGGGATCCTCGGGCTCACGCATCACGTTGACGCTGCTCAACCGCCTGGAAACCGATGGCGGCACGCGCGGTATTGCCACGATGTGCATCGGTGTTGGTCAAGGCACAGCTATTGCGATTGAGAGGGTGTAAAAGATGACGACTGCCCTGGAAATTAGCCAAGAAGAGGGTTATGTTCTGGCACGGATGAACCGGCCAGAAGTACGTAATGCGATTGATGAAACGATGGTCGCTGAATTCCACGAGCTGTGTCAGCAGCTGGAGAATGAACCACAGATTCTGGTGATTACTGGGTGTGTGGCCGAGACATCAAAAGGCCCACGCGGCATTTTTGCCTCCGGTGCGGATATTGCGCAGCTGCGTGAGCGCCGCCGCGAGGATGCGCTGCGGGGGATTAACTCGGGCGTGTTTCATCGGATAGCAAAATTACCGGCACCGGTGATTGCGGCGATTGACGGTTTCGCGCTCGGTGGTGGCCTGGAGATGGCACTGGCTGCGGATTTTCGGATTGCTACGCCCGGCGCGAAATTCGGCCAGCCGGAGGCAAACCTGGGCATCATCGCTGGCGCGGGTGCTTTGTGGCGGCTGAAGGAAGCCGTGGGTAATCCGCTGGCGAAGGAAATTCTCATCGCTGGACGCGTGCTCTCCGGTGAGGAAGCCTTGCAATCACACCTGGTCAATGAGCTTTATGAGCCTGAAGAATTGGATGCGGGTGCACAGGCATGGGCGGAAAAGATTGCGGCCTTGGATCCTTTGGCTGTCCGTTTGTCCAAGCAGCTCTTTGACATGCCAGCGGAGGTTCACCCCGCGGTGGACAATATCGCGCAGGCGGTGCTCTTTGAATCCGAAGCCAAGTTTGACCGCATGCAGGCCTTTTTAGACCGCAAGAAGAAATAGCTCGTAGAACATCGACGTAGGAATTAAAGGAAAAGGGCAAAGATATGGCTGTACCTGAAAAAGTTGGGGTGCTCGGCGGTGGACGCATGGGCGCGGGAATTGCGCACGCGTTCTTAGCAGCTGGCGCGGATGTCCACGTTGTGGACATCAATGAAGATGCCGTTACTGCGGCCAAAGGCCGGGTGGAAAAAGCAATTCAAGGTTCCATCGACCGTGGCGCAGAGGGCACATTTGAATCATGGTCGAAGCGTTTGACATTGTCCACCGATGTTTCGGATTTTGCTGGCATTGACCTGGTGGTTGAAGCGGTACCGGAATCGATGGAGCTCAAAGAAAAGGCCTTTGGCGATATCGCGGCAGCGGCACCGGAAGCAGTGATTGCGACGAATACGTCATCGCTGTCGGTGTCAGAGCTGGCGCAGACTGTTGCTAATGACGTGATTGGGCTGCATTTCTTCAACCCAGTTCCGGCGTCGAAGCTGGTGGAAGTGGTGGTGGCATCCTCAACCCCGGAGGAGCTGATGAATACCGCCCGCACGTGGGTTGATGCGCTGGGCAAGACCGCCGTAGTTGTCAAGGATGCTCCGGGCTTTGCCTCGTCACGGCTGGGTGTAGCGATTGCGCTGGAAGCCATTCGAATGGTCGAGGAGGGTGTAGCGGACCCACGCGATATCGATAACGCAATGGTGCTGGGCTATAAATTCCCGATTGGTCCGCTGGAGCTGACTGATGTCGTCGGCCTCGACGTCAGGCTGGGTATTGCCGAGTATCTGGAATCCACGCTCGGTGAGCGTTTTGCTCCGCCGCAGCTCATGCGCGATATGGTCGCGCGCGGCGAGCTGGGCCGGAAATCCGGGAAAGGCTTCTATGACTACTCATAGAAGTCTTGGTAGAGAAGATATTTCATGATTTCTTCTCTACCAAGGCGTTGGTGATACGAGCCGTGCACAAGCGGCGGCCAGATTCATCTTCAATGACAATCTCATGACTGGTCATGGTGCGCCCCAAGCGAATAGCGGTGGCGGTGGCAGTGACCAATCCGGTTCGACCCGAAGCATGATGCGTGGCGTTGATATCCACACCGACGGCCACTTTGCCCATGGTGGAGGCATGAATGACAGCAGCCCAGCTACCTACCGCTTCCGCCAGGCACGCCATGGCTCCACCATGAAGCAGTCCGAGAGACTGGCGGTTGCCATCGATAGGCATGGTGGCAACAACCTTGGTGGCTGATTGCTCAATCACCTTCACCCCCATCTTTTCATCAAGTTCACCCAACACAATTGTCCACGGTTCAAAATTTTCCATAATTCCCCTCTTTACTTCTTATGCGTGACTTCCATTCTAGGGTCGCAACGCTTTCAGAAAGGCAGAAAATGACTACAACAATCGTTCCCAGCTTTCTTTCCGGCAAGTGGATTAGCCCCGAGAATCCTTCGCGCGTTGTCGATGTCGCGGACCCTTCAACGGGTGAGCTAGTCGCTCAAGTATCGGCCGAAGGTTTAGATATCGCCGGCGCTATTGAATATGCACGTGAGGTGGGCCGGAAGAACCTGCAGGAGCTCACCATTCATGAGCGTTCCTTGAAGGTCAAAGAGTTGGCGTTGTATTTGCAAGAACACCGCGATGAGTTGAACACCCTGGCGCACAAGACCGGTGCCAATAAGCGCGATAACTTCGTGGATGTGGATGGTGGTATTTCCACGATGTTCACGATTTCCTCCAAGGGACGCCGTGAAATGCCGAATGCGCACGTGGTGGTTGATGGTGAGCCGGAGAATTTCTCCAAGGATGGTTCCTTTATTGGCCGGCATGTCTACACCTCCATTCCGGGTGTGGCCGTGCAGATTAATGCTTTCAACTTCCCGGTATGGGGCATGCTAGAGAAATTTGCGCCGGCATTTATTGCGGGTATTCCCACGATTGTTAAGCCAGCAACTCCAACCGGTTTTGTGACCCAGGCTTTGGTAAGGCTGATGTTGGAATCCGGAATCATGCCCGAGGGTGCGCTGCAGTTTATCTCCGGTTCGGCGCGCGATTTGCTGGATCATTTGGATTTCCGTGATCATGTGGCGTTTACGGGCTCGGCGGCGACAGCGAATGCGCTGCGTGCGCACAAGAATATCCTCGAAGGCGGCATTCAGTTCTCGGCGGAAGCTGACTCTTTGAATGCGGCGATTCTGGGCACCGATGTCACTGAGGATGCGCCCGAGTTTGATGCGTATATCAAGGCTGTATTCAATGAGATGACGTCCAAGGCGGGACAGAAATGTACAGCGATTCGCCGCGCGATTGTCCCGAATGCGCTGGTGGAGCCAGTAATTAAGGCACTGTCTGCGCGGTTGGATGACAAGGTTGTCGCTGGTGACCCACGCGATGCGAATGCGACGATGGGTCCGCTGGTCTCTGCTGAGCAGCGTGACGATGTCGCGGCAGCCGTTGAGACGCTCTCGGCTGCTGGCGGCGAAGTAGTCTTCGGCGGTGCCGATAAGTTGGAAGGCGCATTCTTCGCACCAACTATCATTCGCTTCGCCGATGCGGAGACTCAAGCAGTGCACGAAACGGAGGCTTTCGGGCCGGTCGTATCGGTTATCGGATATGACGCACCAGAGGACGCAGTTCGGCTGGCGGCTAAGGGCGCGGGTTCATTGGTGGCATCAGTGATTACGAACGATAATGGGCTTGCTGCGCTCTATGGTCGCGGGATTGCTGCATATCACGGTCGCGTGCACTTCTTGGACCGCGTGGATGCGAAGACATCGACCGGCCACGGCTCTCCCCTGCCGCACCTCGTGCATGGCGGTCCTGGTCGTGCTGGTGGTGGCGAGGAACTTGGCGGTGTGCGCGGTATCTTGCACTTCATGCAGCGCACCGCAATCCAGGGCAGCCCCGATCACCTCACGGCTGTCACAGGTCAGTGGCACCGTGGTGCCGAGGTTAATCGGGTGACCCGCGCAGATGTCGAAGCAGGTACAGGCGTACACCCATTCCGCAAAGACTTGGCAACGTTGAAGATCGGTGACCAATTTGCTTCCGATCTGCGCAAGGTGTCCCTGGAGGAAATCTTGGCCTTCGCAAAGGAAACCGGTGATACGTTCTATGCGCACACCGATGAAGAGGCCGCTATGGCCAATCCTTTCTTCCCACGCCGGGTAGCGCATGGTTACCTGCTGGTGTCCTGGGCTGCCGGACTCTTTGTGGAACCAGCACCAGGTCCGGTTCTGGCGAATTATGGTCTGGAGAACCTGCGCTTCATCGAGCCGGTGACCTATGATGACTCGATTCGGATTGAGCTCACCGCCAAACGCATCACCCCACGCGTGACTGATGAATACGGCGAGGTGTGCTGGGACGCAGCGCTGTATAACCAGAATGATGTGCTCGTCGCGTCCTATGATGTGCTGACCCTGGTTGAGAAGGTAGATACCATCTACGCCGAAAAGTAGTAGTGCGCTGAGAAACAATTAACCTGCACTAAACACCCTCCAAGATGGAGTGAACTAGCTTACATTAGGAAATGAAGTTGGTTCAATGCACACCTTTGGAGGGTTCATGTTTGATTACATCATTGTTGGCGCAGGCTCGGCAGGTTCTGTTATTGCCCGACGCCTAGTTGATGCGGGGAAGAAGGTCGCAGTCATCGAAGCCGGTGACTATGACACCAACCCAGACATTGAGAAGGTCTATGACCTGGGCAAGCTCTGGCACAGTGAGCAAGACTGGAATTACCGCACCACACCGCAGGAAAGCGCACAAGGCCGAGAATTGCACATTCCGCGCGGTAAAGTGATGGGTGGCTCTCACGCGCTCAACGCAACGATTTGGGTACGTGGCGCTCAGCAGGACTATGACACCTGGGCGTATCTGGGCAATGACGGCTGGTCCTGGAATGATGTCTTGCCGGTATTCAAGGCAATTGAAAACTATCCCGCTGGTGATCCAGAAACCCGCGGGCATGATGGCCTATTGGATGTCCGCAGTGACTATGAAACCAATCCCCTGCAGGATGCGATGCTAGAAGCTGGCCAACAAGCAGGCATTCCGCTCAATGAGGACTATAACTCCGGCAATCCCGAAGGCATTGGCCGGATTCAGGCGAATGTGCGCGATGGAAACCGCTTCAACACCTGGCATGCATATCTACAACCCGTCGCAGAGGCAGACAACCTCACCATCATCGCGGGGCGAAAAGTACTTCGTGTCATTGTGGAAGATGACGCAGTGCAGGGTGTGGAGCTGCGCGGTGAAGGGGGCATCGAAAAGCATGAAGCTCAAGAGACCATTCTTTGTGCCGGTGCGATCAACTCCCCTGAAATTTTGCTGCGTTCAGGCATCGGTCCAGCCGATGAACTTCAGGAACTCGGGATACCCGTGGCACTAGATGTGCCCGGCGTGGGTAAGAATCTCCATGATCACGTGCTCTCTCCGGTCATTTTTGAAGCAACGAAGAAGGAAGTACCCGCTTCCCCGGTGCTTCCGGCAGAGGTTCATGTATTTTCCAAGTCCACACCTGAAAAGGCTGTGCCAGATACGCAACCGCTGTACTTCTCGATTCCGATGTATAACGAAGACATGGAAGGCCCCGCGAATGCTTTTACCTTGATGGGTGGAATCGTGCGTCCAGCCTCACGCGGATCGCTCACGCTTACCGGTGCCGGCGACGAGGATCCGATTGCGCTGGATTTGGGTGCGCTAAAGGTGCAGGCTGATGTGGATGCTCTGGTGGCATCGGTCAAGCAATCACGGGAAGTTGGACGCCAAGAAGCGCTCGCTCCATGGGGGCCGGTGGAGATCTACCCTGGCCCGGAGGTCTCCGACGATGACTTAGAAGACTACGTCCGGGGTTCCGTCATTACCTATCACCACCAGGTTGGCACCTGCAAAATGGGTATCGACGACATGGCTGTGGTCTCGCCTCATACCCTGCGCGTTGAGGGACTTTCAGGATTACGTGTGGCTGATGCTTCGGTGATGCCGCTGGTTCCCACCGGTAACACGAACGCACCAAGCATCATGATTGGTGAAAAGGCTGCCGATTTTATCCTTACTCAGGATTAAACTCTGGCAACGACTAGAGAGATAAATAAAGGTATCCCGCTTTCTCACCCAATTTCTGGGCAATGAAAGCGGGATACCTTGCGCACGTTTGCTTACACGCTTACCTAGCTGTGTGGATAGTTAGCTTTACTCACGGGATGAACCAACATTAATCCCCTCACCGGTTCCCTGGGCGGTGCCTTCGGCAGAGATTCCAGCAGATGAACCATCCGATGATGACTCTGAATCAGGAGCACATGCCGCGGCAACGGTACCCAGTACCAGCAGGGATACGGCAGAGAGCGCTGCGCCGCCGGCGAGACGAGATGCATCTGGTCCGAGTTGGCGAAGAGCTGCTTCAACCTGAGCAGAAAGCTGCGGGTTCAGCACTCCGAGCTGGTTCTGCAAACCAGTATTCAGTTCACGAACTCGAGCATTCAAGTTATCGGGGTGCACGCCTGCTTGGCGTAAGAAGGAATCCACACCAGGCATTCCAACAGAAACCGCCAGGCCCAATGGCAATAGTGCAAGCAGCGGAATACCAGCGCCGAGCAGCAATGGAACACAACGTTCATGAATCAAACCTGAGGAACCACCAGCAGTGGAACCAGCAATAACCGAGGATGCCCCGTCATCGATTGGTTCACCAGCATCTGGTTCTTCTTCGACAGTGACGTCGATGGTGTCGACTACATTTCCTTCCGCATCTTCAACGGTAATCGTGATGATGTCACCATCTTCAGCATCATCGTCTGCAGCGACAGTGATGGACCCATCGGGGTTCAGAACCGCGGCCCCAGGACCATCGGTATTCACCGATGTGCCCGGAGTGACTTCGCCGCCCACGTTTGGCAGGTTAACGGAGTCACCTGGGGACACAGTGTCATCATTCCAGTCTGGAGCATCAACCACTTCTTCCGGCTTGTCGTCCGGGTCGAATGGGTTCGTACCAGCCTCGATTTCATCTTCATCTAAAACGCCATCATTGTCCCAGTCATCATCGTCATCCTCAGTCAACGGACGACCATCACGGTCAAGCAACACGAATGCTGCGAGAGCAGAATCAATAGAGCCATCGGAGTAGCTAACCTCCACTGGGGCATCTTGACCGAAGTAAGCAACCATTGCTGCAGCCACCTGACGTGAGGTGAGACCTTCAGCCTTCAGTTCCTTGACAATGGCACCCAACTCATCAATCGATGGCGCTGTTGCAGAAACCGCACCATTGGTATCGACGCCATTGATAGTCCAACCATCGATGGCCTCTAGCGCATCAGTGATGGAGAAAGTCGCATTATCCGGCTGTTGATTATCAGCCCAGATGATGTCCGATACTTCAGTTGCACCGTATTCAACCTGGACCTCATCATAGGAAGGATCGAAGAGGGATGCTTCAGATTCAGGTTCTTGAACCGTGATGGTCAATTCATCAGTGTCTGTCGATCCATCCGGATAAGTGATGGTGACTTCAACGTCATACTCGCCCGGTACTGCAGTTTCCGGGATTGCGACAGAGACATCGCCGTTCTCATCTACTTCGAACTCAAAGCCAGGTACTGAATCAGTTGGCACAATCTCCGATCCAGCTGGGATTGGGTCACCAATATTGGCAACCGGTCTTACGTCGCCTGGAAGACCGGCAACATCTTGCAGATCGGGATCAATCTGTTCGCTAATCGGTGGGGTTGGCTCAGTTGGCTTGGAGTCCGGATCCTTTGGATTGGTGCCAGCCTCGATTTCTTCCTCATCGGTGTAGCCATCGCCGTCATCATCCTCATCGGTGACATCAGGATTGCCATCGCCATCTGTATCCAGTTGGAATGGGACCAAAACCTTGTCATCTTCCGAACCCTCATGGTTCGGGTAGGAGACAATTACCGGAACGTCGAATTCCTCAATGGTGTCCTTGTCCAGAAAATCTGGTGCGTTGACGGTTACTTCACCGGTCTCTGCATTGATCTCAACCGAGTAGCCTTCAGGGGTTTCATACCCCTCTTCAATTGCGAATACTGGAGCCTCCGGTTCTTCACCCTCGAAGGTGATAGCAGGAGATACGGCAGGTTCAGTTGGCTCCACCAGGGTCACCGCTGGCGCAACCGGCTGGAAGTCAACAATAACCAGGTCAATGCCAACGGTGATGTCGATGATTTCAGTACCAGTGGAACCATCTGGATAAGTGATGGTCACCTCAACGGGGTACGCACCTTCAGCAGCGTCCTCCGGTATACGAACCTCGACGTCACCTTCACCATCAACGGTGAACTCAAACGCCGGCTGATCCTCATTCGGATTCTGAGCAATCTCCGAACCCGCAGGAACCGCATCACCAGTGTTTTCTACTGGCTTTACTTCACCAGGCTTGCCCTCGACAGGTTCAAACTCCGGGTCTATTAGTTCAGCATAAGGAATGAGCTGGAATAGGGCATCAACTGTGTCGGAAACAGAACCAGGGTCATGTGGATAAGAAACAATGACCGGAACAGTAAAGCTCTTGACTGTCTCACCATCTACCTGCTCTAGTGCCACTACAGTGACAACCCCTGTTTCCGGGTTGATCTCTACCGAGTAGCCCTCAGGAACCTCAAAATCCGCATCAATCGCGAACGCAGGATTATCCGGTTTATCGTCGCTAGCAAACGTGATCGGTGCCGACTCCACTGTGTCGCCAGGGCGCACGCGAGAAGCATCTAGTTCTTCCGGCACGAAGTCCAAAATGAATACGTTGATGTTAAAAGCATCCGTATCAGTAGAACCATCTGGGTAAGTGATGGTCACCTCAACTGGGTAATCTTCCGCTGCCGCGCCTTCCGGGATGAGGACCTTAACGTTGCCGTCCTCATCTACGGTGAACGTAAATTCAGGCTGGTCTCCATTTGGATTCAGAGTAATCTCCGAGCCCGCAGCAATCGGGCCGCCGGTGTAGTCCACTGGATGTTCTTCAGTCGGACGACCTGAAACATCTGCAAAGTCAGGATCGATGAGAGCAGCATCAGTTTCCAGCTCGAATGGGACGTCAACTGTGTCATCAGCAGAACCTGGGTTATGTGGATAAGACACAACGACCGGAACATCAAAATCCATCACGGTGCCATCATTGACCTGGCCTGGTCCCACTACCGTGACAACACCAGTCTGAGGATTTACCTCGACCGAGTACCCCACGGGAATCTCAAACTCCGGAGCAAGCTCGAATAGTGGATCAATAGGCCGCAGAGATTCATCCTCATCGGCACCTATAAACTCAATTGGAGCAGTCTCCACGGTTTCACCTGGGCGCACACGAGAGCCCTCAGGTGCGATTGGTTTAAAATCAATCACCGGCGCAACGTTATAGGTGGCATGAGCCTCACCAGTGGAATTGTCGCGGTAAGTTGCGATAACTGGGAATACAACCGCGGAATCCGCCTGTCGAAGCCCTGGGATATAGGTGATGGTGCCCGTAGCTGCGTCAATGTAGACTTGGCCGTTGTTGCGCTCATCTTCGTCTTCTACTAGGTCTTCCAAAGCGTCGACCTCGTCAACGCCCTCAGGCAGCTGACCAAGCTCAAAGGAAGTACCTTCTGGCATGTCAGCTGCCGACTCATCAAGAGTGAATTCAAATGCTGGTTCAAGAATCGCAGGGGTACCAACAACTGCATCGGTCTCTGCATAGTCAACACCCAGCGCTTCGCCGAAGGTCATCACCATGAGGGAGTCAGCTGAGATTTCTTCACCGTCGACTACGAGCACTACGGAGAATTCATCACCGACTTCTGCATCAGCTGGAATATCAAAGGTGCAGGCTGCGACTTGATCCTCATAGGACTGAGCAGGGGACAATTCACAAGTCTTGTGAACCACACCGGCTGCATCACGCCACTCCACAACCGTTGGGAGCTCTGTTAGCGAACCGCCAAATGCCGGGATAGCGGTGGCTCCTGGGTATGCAGGACGACCGTTGATGTCATTATCAAAGTTCGTGATATTCACCGAGCCAGCGTGGGTTGATTGACCCACAATCGCATAGTTCACCCACTTCAGGTTTCTGTCTTGCCGTGGCTCAATATATTCTGGCTCGCGCTGTGGGAAATAGTATTGCCCCCGGTCGAAGACCTGGAAGATCGGACGCTGGAAACCGGTGTAGCCGGATTGAACGACACCTTCACTATTCTCGACCCACAAGAACACATGATTTTCGTTCAATGCACCCTCATCGAATCGCAAAGTGTAGCGTCCTTCAGAATCCGTCGTGCCGCGGACGGTTTGGCGAATGTACTGAGGGTTTGCCTCCAGCATCAGCCTTGTTTGCCGAGCCAGCTCATCGGGATCACCAGCGTAGCGATCGAGTAGAGCCTGGTTAGAGGCAGCACCATCTGCAGTGAGCGTCGAAGCATAAACCATATACTCACGTGCTGGATAATCTTGGCGGTCTGCAGCACTAGGCGCGACATCGTACTTTGGAGGAATTCGGTTATCGTGATCGACGAAAGCCCCACCACGCTCATGCCATACGCGGCCAGAAATCGTATCTGAATACTCGGAGGAATTCACCGGAATGTCCGCAAAACCTGCGGAGTCATCCTTCAAGTTGGCACTACTTGCCGCCATATATGACGTTTCATGGTTCGGAGCATGCTCTTGGATGAATACCGCGGTCTGGCGCAGGTGGTCTGGTCCCCAAACTGAGCCAATCGCCTTCGAACCGACTTCAACGAATGCGCCCGGAAGGTAGCCTCCCGCCTGACGGATTGGGTACATGGTGGTGCCATGAGCTGTCTCGAATGGCTCCGTCCAAATACGGTATTTTTGGCCACTTTCGGCTGTAAATTCCCGAACATCCCCCTTGGAATCGGTCCACTTAATACCGCCATTACCATCCTCGTCCTGACCCTGGCCTGGCATACCAAAGACGAACATGCCATTGCCTTCATGGGTCCACGTACCGCCCGGTAGTGGATGCGATTGCGCACGATAGATTGGGGAATACGATCCCCCATCAAAGAACTGTGCGTAGACAGTGACACCATTTTGCTCGACATTCATGCCGCGGGTGTCTGGGTTTGGATATCCATCCGGGTGAGTGGCGTATACGTGCCCGGAAATTAAGCCATAACTGAGCAAGTCATCGGCGCTAGTAATGACTCCGCTAGCGATCGCATCCGCATCAATAGGGTCATTGTTGACGGCTTGTTGTGCCATCGCAGCATCAGCAGCCTGCTGGGTTTCAATCTGCCAGTTTGCTTCTTGGGCTACCGCCGAAGCTGTGGTTCCGAGGACTTGCGGAACGGTGATCGCTCCAGTCGCAACAAGGGCCACGGTGGCACCGCCTGCGATCAGAGTCCTGGCGCGGTTTTGGAACCTTAACCCCAGTACAGCACGTGCAGACGCGCTGCGGGGCTTCCGCGCAGAGTTGAAATTGAACTTCAATGTGCTTCCAATCTTGTGGGTAATCAACAAACAGCTCGAATTCTCATTCCCTGTCACAAAGGCCTAGACAATGTATAGATACAAGTTGGATCCGACGAGCCTGAGAGAAGCCTAGCAATGGCACGCATGTTCCGCTAGGCAATTATTTATACATTCTGAAAATATTTCATCTTAACTGCTATAGCTTAAGAAATAAACAAGCTATAACCTGCACTTACTCGACTTTATCGCTCTATACAATATCCGTCATTTCAGCGATATCTCGTCCACCATTTCGGAGGGTGTATATTTTTATATAATGTCTATGCAATATCTTCTACAGGCGAGCAGGCGGCTTTGACCTTAGACTTAAACCATGATGGAAAAGGAATATGCCGCAGTCGGATTCGCCTACGATAGCTTCGATGATTTGATGTATGACCTCATGGAGGAAACCGGCGGAAAGGCGACAATCGTGCCGGAATATGAAGGCGTGGTGGTCTACCAAGACCCCACCGGTCCGCGTATGTCTGCATTCAAGAATGACGAAGGATGGCGCACCAATCCGGGCTTTTTGTGCGACAACCCGATTGACGCCTCGGCATACCGGGCTGGCGAGTTCATAGTCAACGCGGCACTGCGTCGCCGTGATAATGGTGAAATCTTCACTAACGTCATCGCCGCGAGTGATGAGTTCTTTGCCCTGCCAGCCGGTAATCCGGCGGGCGGCCAGGCTGTTCGCACCAGCCAGGGCAGCTTGAGCGCCTGGGCGACCGAGTATGAACTCTTTGATGACGCCACTACGTGGGCATCATCTGAGAAGGCCTTCAATTCCCAAGATGCCGATGGCAAGCAGCAGACCACCCCGAATATGCTGTATTGCCCCGCAGCCGAGAAATTTCATAAAGATTTCAGCCCCCGTGGATTGAATCCTTATGCCAAGTTGATGGGTGAGATTTCAGAGATTAAGAAGCGCACCAATCAGCTGACTAAGCAGACTTTTACTATCGCGCTTATCAACTATCCTGCCGGTGAGTTGCCAGTACTTCTCCCATCCGATGCCCCAGTTAAGCCCGGCAATGTCTTCGATGGCACGGTATTTTTGGCCTTCGGTGCCGGCTTCTGGGCCAGCCGCGAGGATAAGTAGCGCCCGAGCAAGAATTAATGTGCAAGCTCTTTACGGTCCGCATGTGAGCGACTAGCATTTCCCATATCGGAACTAATTATCCGAAAGGGAATAAACTATGAATATTGGCGTGGCAGAGCTTGCGCTCATCGGGATCGCCTTTGCACCTGCAGTACTCTTTGTCTGGTTCGGAGCATATCTGGTGCTGAACTTTCTGCGGGGCTACTTCGATGACGCCCCACAGGCTTAAATAGTTGAGGATCAGCAAATCCCGCTTAGAGCCAAAGGGAGCCATAAGCGGGATATATGCGCAGTAAGGGCTGAAAATACTAGGCGTTTACGGAGACTGCAGCCTTTGGTTCAACTGAGATGGTGCGTTCAACAGCTGGGGACTTCGGGATGGCCATGGTGCAAATGACACCGATGACAGCCACGCCGGCGAACATGCCGAATGCCCAGGTGGACCCCAGACCCGCGCCGACAATCAGGCCGGTGACGGATGGGCCAACAATACCGCCCAGGCGGCCGAAGCCAGCACACCATGCCACGCCCGCAGCACGTGCGGAGGTATCGAAGTAATTTGAGGTCAGACCGTAGGTCAGCACCTGGGTACCCAGAACACCAACACCGGCAATCACGATTGGGATATACGTCAGCCAGACATTATTAGTAAATGGCAGAATCATCAGTGAGATAGCCGCCAGGGTAAAGGTCACGGCAATAACAGCCTTCGCACCAATGCGGTCAGCAACCATGGAGGCAAAGAGTCCACCAATCACGGCACCGCCATTGAGGAAGAGCAAGGTGTACATCGAGTGCGCAGAGGATGCGCCGTTATTTTCCATAATCACTGGCAGCCACGTATTCAGGCCGTAGGTCGAGAGCAGGCCGACAAAGCTCATGGTGCCAATCAACAAGGTGCCGGGCAGGTAGACGCGGGAGAAAATCGCTGCGAATCCAGTCTTTTCGGTAGCCACAGCTTTGCTTGCCGATTCCTCAGTTTTCTTTTCCACGCGTGGCGCCGCGAGGAATTGCGACTCGGGCAGGCCGTGTTTGTTGACTAGGATCTTGGCCTTTTCTGTTTGACCAGTTGCCACGAGCCACTTTGGCGATTCCGGAAGCAGGAACCAGGCTGCTGGCAGCAGGAAGAGGACTGGGGTTGCGCCGATGAGGAAGAGCCCGCGCCAGCCAATGGCATCTTCCAAGAGCAGCGCCAGAATGGATGCCATTACACCGCCGGCGGGGACACCGGAATAAGCAATAGCGTTAAAGAAATTACGGCGACCGGCCGGAGCGTACTCCGCGACGATTGCACCACCGGTAGCCACGATGATGCCCACACCCAGGCCGGTGAAGAAACGCAGTGCACCGAACGCAAAGATGGAGGTAGACAAGGCGGTCAAGCCCATGCCGATAGAGAACCAAGCAATCGCGGTGAGGAAAACGCGGCGGCGACCCAGACGGTCACCAATAGCACCGGCGGATAGCGCGCCGATGGTCACGCCGATCATCGCCCACGAGCCCAGCGTGCCGCCGACTGCGGGGCTCAGCTCACCGATATGTGTGGGGTCTGCCAATAGCGTGGATAGAACCGCGCCATAAACGACCAGGTCATAGCCATCAAATAGAATGGCTATGGCCACGATGGCCAAAACGCCATAAACTGTTCTCCTGTGGGCGGGTGACTCCCAAGTCTTATCCGCCGTATTTGGCTTAGTTGCTGATGTGGTCATCGCTGCTCCTTTAAAGTGTGGCCACGAAAGTCAAGTGAAATAGTGCAAGTGTGCTTTTCACATCTTCCATCCAACAGTGACGCAGAGCATTCGTCTTTAGGGAAATTCCTATATTCAACCTAGGCTGGCACGTTCCCTATACGCACTTCCCGTCTACGCCTGGAAAAGGGCATAAAAATAGCCCGGCGGGCACAACAATTGTGCACTGTCCGGGCTGGTGAAAGAAGGTTTAAGCCACCGATTCAGCAACCTTGAATGGTGCGCCGGTGATTTCCTTGAGCTCTTCAACGGTAACCTCAGGGGCCAGCTCCACCAGGGTCAGACCCTCGGTGGAGTCAACATCGAAGACAGCGTGGGTGGTGACAATCTTGTCCACGCACTTCGCGCCGGTTAGAGGCAGGGCACATTCTGCCAAGATCTTGGGGGTGCCCTTCTTGGTGACGTGATCAGTCATCACGATGATGGTTTCAGCACCGTGGACCAAGTCCATAGCGCCGCCCATTCCGCGGACCATCTTGCCCGGAATCATCCAGTTAGCCAGGTCGCCGTACTGGGAGATTTCCATCGCGCCAAGGACTGCGACGTCGACGGAGCGGGAGCGAATCATGGCAAAAGACATCGAGGAGCTGAAGAAGCTCGCGCCCGGTGCCTCAGTGATGGTTTCTTTACCGGCGTTGATAAGTTCCGGATCCAGCTGCTCTTCGGTGGGGTATGCGCCAACACCGAGGATGCCGTTTTCCGAGTGCAAGATGACCTCGCGGCCCTCTGGCAAAAAGCCTGGCACCTTGGTGGGAAGCCCAATGCCGAGGTTGACATATTGGCCATCGGAAAGTTCTGCGGCCACGCGTGCCGCCATCTGATCATGTGTCCAGGTCATTAGCTCTGCACCGTCCTGTACTCGATTCCTGTTTCTTGCTCGCCGACCACAACCACGCGGTCCACGAAAATGCCGGGGACGTCGACCTCATCCGGATCAAGAACGTCGACAAAGTTTTCAATCTGCGCAATGGTGATCTTGCCGCTCATCGCTGCATCTGGGTTGAAGTTCTGCGCGGTCTTGCGGAAGGACAGGTTGCCGTAGCGGTCACCCTTGTGCGCGTGGACCAGTGCGAAATCGGTACGGATACCGGTCTCCAGTACGTAGGTTTCACCATTGAACTCGCGAGTTTCTTTTGGCTCGGAGTACTGCGCGACGGAACCGTCGGGGTTATAGCGCATCGGCAAGCCGCCCTCCGCGACCTGCGTGCCCACGCCAGCGATGGTGTAAAACGCTGGAATGCCAGCGCCACCAGCGCGCATACGCTCAGCCAAGGTGCCCTGTGGGGTGAATTCAACAGCAATTTCGCCGGCCAGGTACTGGCGTGCGTATTCCTTGTTGAAGCCAATGTAGGAGCCGATGGAATAAGAAATCAGGCCATCTTCCAACAGCAGGCTCAAACCGAAGCCATCGGCGCCCAGGTTATTGGACACGATGGTGAGGTCATTCGGCGCGAGCGTGCGCACCGCTTCGATGAGCACCTTGGGAATACCAACGAGTCCGAATCCACCGACCGCGATCGATGAACCGGAAGTAATGTCTTGCACCGCCTCTGTGGCGGAATTAGTCCTTTTATCAACCATGTGGTTCATGCTACACTGAAGTTCATAATTAGTACAGTGGTTCGCAATGCGCACATATGGGTACGCATTCGCAGCTGTTCATCAAAGAAAGGAGCGGTGATGACCAGTCCCTCAAATGACTTCGTGCAGTCATTTGCCCGCGGCCTCATGGTGATTCGGTCTTTTGATGCCTCAGCGCCATCGCAAACGCTGTCCCAGGTGGCAAGCTCCACCGGGCTCTCACGCGCGGCGGCACGTAGGTTTTTGCACACGCTCGTGGAAGAAGGCTATGCCGTCAATAATGACGGGCAATTCTCTTTGACCCCGCGCGTGCTGGAGCTGGGCTATAGCTACCTCTCCGCCCTCACCTTGCCAGCACTGGCCCAGCCTCGCCTGGAAAGCCTGTCCGCGCAGGTGGGTGAATCCTGTTCGATGTCGGTGCTCGATGGCACGGAGATTCACTATGTCTCGCGTGTATCGGTGCGCCGAATCATGACGGTGAACATCACCATCGGCACGCGCTTTCCAGCGCACTCCACGTCCATGGGTCGCGTCATTCTGGCTGGCCTACCGGATGCTGAGATCACCGAGTTCTTGGATTCTGTCCCACTCGGCCACGGGCTTACCCCGCGTTCTTTGACCAATAAAGAACAGCTCTTTCAAGAAATCATTGCCGTGCGCAACCAGGGCTGGTCTTTAGTGGACCAAGAACTGGAATTGGGTCTGCGCTCTTTGGCTGCCCCCATCACCAATGCCGATGGCGATGTTGTTGCGGCGATCAATATCTCCGCGCAGTCCGCGGTCAGCTCCGTGAAGGAATTGACCACCAATTACCTACCAGTGCTGCTGTCGACGGCGCGGGAGATTTCCCGCGACCTCATCATGGCGGGCAGCACCTAGACCATTAGCTCACCATTTCTTTCCTCTCACTTTAAAAGGAGTCTTTTCAATGACTAACCAATCCGATAATGACATTGTTTTTTGCTCCCCTCTGCGCACGCCAGTGGGCCGTTATGGCGGAGTCTTCCGCGATATTCCAGTAGAAGATCTGGCTACCACCGTGGTGGATGCGATTGTGGAACGCACCGGCATTACCGGTGCTGATGTGGATGACATCATCTTGGGCCAGGCCAACCCTAATGGTGCAGCCCCTGCTCTGGGCCGTATCGTGGCGCTGAACTCTCAGCTGGGCATGGATGTACCAGGTATGCAGCTGGACCGCCGTTGTGGTTCCGGTCTGCAGGCAGTGATGACCGCCGCAGCACACGTGGCGATGGGCGCATCCGACCTCATTATCGCTGGTGGTGCGGAATCCATGTCGCGCACCGAGTACACCGTGGATGGCTCCATCCGCTGGGGTGTGAAGGGCGGCGACATGCAGCTGCGTGACCGCTTGGCTGAGGCACGCGAGACCGCCGGCGGCAAGAACCACCCAATTCCGGGCGGCATGATTGAAACCGCTGAAAATGTTCGCCGTGATTATAAGATCACGCGCGAAGCACAAGACCAAATGGCCGCGGCATCCCATGAGCGTGCACTGAAGGCACAGGCAGAGAACCTCTTTGAGGAAGAAATCGTGCCAGTCTCAGTTCCTGCTAAAAAGCGCGGTCAGGAGCCTACTGTGGTCACCACCGATGAAGGCCCACGTGAGGGTTCCACCCCAGAAAAGCTGGCTACCTTGCGCACCATTCGCGGCAAGATTGATGAGGAAGCAACCGTGACCGCCGGCAACGCTTCTTCCCAGAATGACGGCGCAGCAGCGATGATTGTCACCACCCGCGCGAAAGCGGCGGAGCTCGGCCTGACCCCGATGTTGAGCCTGAAGAGCTGGGCCGTTGCGGGCGTTGCACCAGAGACCATGGGCATTGGCCCAGTCCCTGCCACGAAGAAGGCGCTGGAGCGTATCAACCTGGGCCTGGATGCTCTGGATGCCATTGAATTGAATGAGGCTTTCGCAGCCCAAGCACTCGCCGTGCTGCAGGATTGGGGCGTAGCGTGGGATGATTCCCGTCTGAACACCTTGGGTTCGGGCATCTCTCTCGGCCACCCAGTGGGCGCAACCGGTGCCCGCATGCTGGTCACGCTGGCACACCGCCTCAAGCGTGAAGGTGGCAAGCTGGGTCTGGCCACCATGTGTATCGGTGGCGGTCAGGGCATGGCAGCAGTAGTAGAAAAGGAAGGCTAAACCATGACGCAATTGCACTTTGTTGAATACGGCCCACGCAAGGCTGAGCAGCCCCAGGGCACCTTGGTGTTCATCGGCTCCATTGGCTCCACCACCGACATGTGGTTGCCGCAGCTTGACGCGCTATCCGATGTCTTTCGCGTCATCGCCGTTGACCACCGCGGCCACGGTAATTCCCCAGTTGTCGAAGGCCCAGCTTCTATTGCGGACTTGGCAGCAGACGTGCAGGAAACCATCGGCACGCTCGGCGTTGAGTCTTATGGCGTCGTTGGTCTTTCCCTGGGCGGTGCCGTTGCGCAGTACCTGGCAGCCAATGATTCCAATGTCACTTCAGCAGCGTTCTTGTGCACCGCACCGAAGTTCGGCACGCCCGAGTCCTGGCATGAGCGCGCCCGCACCGTGCGTGCGGATTCCACTGCAGCGCTCGCCGATGGCATCGTCGGCCGCTGGTTCTCCGAGGGCTGGATTGCAGAAAACCCTGCATCCACCGACTTCTACCGCGAGATGATTGCCACCACCCCAGCCGAAGGCTACGCGTCTTGCTCTGAAGCACTCGCCGATTGGGACTTTGCGGACCAGCTCGGTTCCATCACCGTTCCGGTATTGGTTCTGGCAGGCGCTGATGACCCTTCCACCCCACCTGAGGTACTCAAGGGCATCGGCGACAAGGTCTCCGGCGAATCCACCTATGTGGAAATCTCACCCGGCGCGCACGTGCCCACGATCGAGGCACCCGAGGGCGTCACCGACGCCCTGCGCGCTCACTTTTCCAAGTAGTTCCCACTACTGACCAGCGTGTGCGGTGGCACGAACACGCTAAGTACCCCTGGCACCACGATTGTGGCTGCCGGGGTTTACTCGCGCAGTGCTTGCGCAAGCGCTGATGGCAGCTCCGTGCGGGTGCGGATGCGCAGTTTGCGGTAGATGCGGGTGAGGTGGAACTCCACAGTTTTTGGCGAGAGGAAGAGCTGCGCGGCGATCTCTTTATTAGTAAGGCCGCTGGCGGCATGCTGCGCGACTTCGAGTTCCTGGATAGTGAGCGAGGATGCGGAGCTTTGCCGCGGACCGAGGCCGCCCGCTCGGCGTTCACGGTTGATCTTTTCCACATGTGCGTGTGCACCCATTGATTGATAGACCTCAGCGGCGCGCGCCAGATAGTTGTCGGCTTGGCGCCTACGACCCAAACGGCGCAGAGACTGACCAAAAGCAAAAAGCGTACGGCCCTGGTAGGGACGCATGTGGGAGGTGGCCATCATTTCGATGGCATCTTCATAGAGTTTCACGCCACGGTCAGGCTCACCGAGAACAAAAGCTTGGTGGGCACGCTCGGCGACGAGTCGAGCTTGCAGACCAAAATTATTGACCTGATCGGCGTCTTCTTCAGCTTCGGATAACAGATCATCGGCTTCATCAAGACGCTTGGTATTAAGCAGTACATTAACGGCCAAATCACGCCATGGCCAGAAACCTGGCTGACTAATAGAGGTCTCTTTGTCCAAGGCTATGAGCTGGTCTGCGGCACGGGTGGCCTCCAGCATCTGGTTTTCCCGCAAGCCTGTAACAATCCGCGTAATCGCGGCGGGCACGCGCTGGACAACAAAAGCATCATTGCCGATAACCAACCGGTTGCGATAATTCGCCGCAATAGAATAGGAACCACGTAGCTGCGCGATAATAGCGCCGGTCCACAACATGAGTGGGTCAAGGAGATCAATACCGTATTGATCAGACTGGAAAAGGCCGCGTTCCACGGTGGCAACCGCCGCATCCCACTCGCCTAAGAGAAACTCCGCGCGCGCCAGCCAGGCCAACTGCCACAGGTCAATACGGGCAGCGCCTTCTTCGCGTGGAAGCTGCTGCAATTCTTGTCGCGCGGAAATCGGGTCATCATAAGCAACTTTGATCCAGCCATTGGCCATGTGACGACGCTGTGCCAACACCGAGGACTCCCCTGGCCTAGCCGGTAACTCCGCATGATTGCCGGTCTTCGCGGATCGAGCCACACTTGCGATATAACTTGCGGATAAGGCTGGTTCCGAGTCTGGTCCGCCCCAGCGTGCAGCATCATCAGCTGCAGCAATAACCTCATCAAGGTTCCAATCAGCAATCGCCGCGAGTGCTTTACGGCTAGCAAGCTGGGCCTTGACCTCATCGGGCGCGGCGGTATCGTGCGCCGCGTTGGTAAAACGCGAGATAGCTTCCATGCGCCGGCCCTGGTGAATAGCCAAGTACCCGAGCAAAGAATCCCGCCACATATTCGGCGCACGCGTGTCCAACGTACGGGCCCGGTGCGCTACTGCGCGAATATTCGAGGACGCGACAAGAGCCTCAAGCTGGTCCAGCTCATAACGGCGCTGCTGCTCGATGTTCGCGCTCAACTCGGATGCCAGTTGATAAAATTCCGCAGCTTCTCGCCAGCGCCCCGCACTACCTAACTCTGCGGCGGCGACAGCCAGCTCAGATGCAATATTTCGATCATGCGAGCTGATACTTAACGCATGATGCACCAGTGCCTGGGCTTTATCACCACGCGCTTCATAATAGGTATGCGCACCCTTATGGAATTCGCGGCGACGGGCAGGGCCGACCATTTCACCAAGAGTCGATTTATCTTCCACCGCGCTAAAGCGCAGCTCCGGCGGAAACACACCGGCAACTACTGACACCACTCCTGCTTCGATTGCTCGTTCCACAGCCTGGTCAATGTCCGGGGCATCCACCATGTGCTCTAGCAGGTCCAAAGTGACGGGCTCATAGATACATGCCATGGCCTGCAAAACCAGAATGGTGTCCGCATCAAGGCAGTCAGATTTATCCGCCCAGCGCTTGCACCATTGCTGCGGTACTTTGATCAACACATTGCGCTTATTCCACGCATCAGAAGGCATGGTCATCATCAGCTCATGAACCAATCCGAGATATCCACCGGACATGGTCTGAATCCGCTCAGCTAGATCAAGCGGAATACGCGCACCGATATCAGATAACGCGAAAGATTGAATCTCTTCGGCGCTCATCGCGGTCACCTGTGCCTTATAGCTGGCATAAGCAATATAGGCAGCATTGGACGAGCCAGTCATAAGGACAACGAAGCGTCCGACCTCAATATTTTTCAGCGTGTCTTGAACCTCACGCACGGTTGTTTCATTCAACAGATGGGCATCATCAATATGAATCAAGGTAGACGCAAAAGGCACATCCACCATCTTCAGTAGGCTCTCTAAGTTGTGCTCAGAAGCCTGCGTCTCTGCTTCGTGCTCGGATGGTGAGTCAACCGCCGAGTCGGATGAGTCAGCTACATTTTCACTTGGGGATTCGCTTGGGGCTTCGCTTTCGGCGTTCACCAGGACCTGATTCATCTTCTCCACTAGGTCTTCAGTGGTCATGTCTGAAGTAGCGGTCATGGAATAGGCAGACCACCCCTGCAGGTTACGCAGAATAGAGCGCGCCAAAGAAGACTTACCTGTCCCGGAATCACCATGGATTGCCAAAATATGACCAACACCAGGTGACATATTGTTAATCACCGACATCACTTGCTGGATGTCTGGGCGTGCCAACAAAGACAGATCAATTCCGCTGCGCTGTGAGAGAGAAGAGACCATTGAGGTCATTTTAAAGTATGAAGGCATCATAATATGCAGAAATGACAGGCGGCACTAGCCTTGCTTTAAGTCCAGTGCCGCCTGTTTACTTTCTTTATCTAGGAGGATGTCAGGCTTTTAGCCTTGGTCACCACCGGAGACGGGTAGAACGGAGCCGGTGATATAGCTTGCTTCTTTTGATGCCAGGAAGCAGATGGGCGCAGTCTGCTCATCAAGCGTGCCGTAGCGCTTCATCAAAGAAGAGTCCACGGTCTGGTCCACAATCTGCTGGTACCACTGCTTTTCCTGATCATCATCAGGCAGCGGTCCGCGTTGTACCGTACGGGCTGGTGCGAGAGTTCCGCCCGGCGCGGCTGCCACAACGCGCACATTGTGGTGTGCTGCTTCGTGCGACAGTGCCGAGACAATCGCGTTGACGCCGCCCTTTGCTGCCGCATAAGGCACACGGTTGATACCACCGGTTGCTGTCGAAGACACGTTGACAATGACGCCACCGGTGGATTCTTTGTCGGAAGAATCCACCGAAGAAGAATCACCAATGAAGGCCGGCAGAACCGCGCGGCACATCCACAGAGTTGGAAAAAGGGACCGGTTGATCTCTTTTTCAATCTCTTCTGGGCTGTAGTGCTCATAAGGCTTAGCCCAGATAGTGCCGCCAACATTATTGATGAGAACATCAACCCGTCCAGCCTTCTCCAGCGCAAAGTCCACGGCGGACTGCGCACCGGCGAAAGTTTCCAGGTCGGCGGTGGCGGCATACACTTCGCCTGTGCCGGCATCGGCAAGCTGCTCAGCTCGCTCATGCACCAAGTCTGCGCGATCGACGAGCACCACGGTGCCATCTTCGCGCGCAATGCGCTGGGCAACGGCAAAGCCAATGCCCTGGGCTGCGCCGGTGACAATCACAACCTGGTTTTCAAAGCGCTGCGGGGTGAAAATGCCCTGTTCGTCGGCAGCGCCGCCTTCCGGCATGCTCATCTAGACGCTCACCTTGTCAGCCACGTCCGCAGCCTTTTCCGCGACCTGCTCGCCGGTTTGTGCATCTGCAGCGCCCGGCTGCTGATTGGCGTTGAACTTCTCATAGTAGAAGTTCAGTGGCGGGGTGTCGTGGTTATCAAAGTACTTGCGTACTGCCTCAACCATTGGTGGTGGGCCACACAGGTAGGAATCAGCTTCGCCCTCAGCAAGGTGCTCCACCGGATCCATGTGGTCAGTAACAAAGCCCTTGCGCTCATGGTCATCATCCTGAGACAGCACGGTGAAGAAATCAAAGTCCGCGATACGGTCCTTGTAGGCTGCGATTTCTTCCAGACGCACCAGGTCCACGTTGGTGTTCGCGCCATAGATGAGACGAACTGGAACATCCAGCAGCTCATCATTCGCCAGTGATTCCATAATGGACATCACTGGCGCCAGACCGGTGCCACCGGCCAGCAGCAGAACTGGCTGCAATGGCTCACGCAGGAAGAAGGAACCCATTGGACCTTCAAACTCCAGCTTGTCACCAACCTTAGCCACGTCCTTGAGCCAATTGGTCATCAAACCATTCGGGGTGTTCTTGATCAGGAACGCAATCTTTTCCACGTCTGGACCGGTTGCAAAAGAGTAGGAACGGGTCTCACCAGAGCCTGGAACGGTGATGTTGACGTACTGACCAGGGAGGAAGTTGAGCTTTTCGCGGTTTTCTACCTCGAGCTCCAGCTCAAATACGGTGTCAGAGAGTGCGCCGACCTTGGTGACGGTTGCGTTGAAGGTTTCTGGACCGGTCTTTGCCAGTACAGAAGTGGTGCGGATCTGCAGGACCATGTCGGAGCGTGGCTTGGCCTGGCATGGCAGGCAGAAACCATTGTCCAACTCATCTTGCGTCATGGCATCATCAACGAATTCGCCTTCGTCGAAGTCACCGGACTCGCAGAATGCCTTACAGGTACCGCATGCGCCGTCACGGCAGTCAAAAGGAATGTTGATCTTCGCCTGGTAAGCAGCGTCCGCAACAGTTTGCTCTTCGCCACACGGAATGAACTTGGTGATTCCGTCTTCAAAAGCGAGAGCAATCTTGTGATCGGTAGTGGTAGACATTTCAATGTCCTCCTAAGAAATTTGAAAAAGTAGCAAGTATCCGAAAAGATTCGGATTTAGACCATGTACACGTCGACGATGTGGTGAATGAAGTCATTGCGCAGGATGATGCGCTGCTTCTTAAACAGTGGCTTGCCGGTGGACAAATCCAAGGTTGCAAAAGTGGTGCCGAAGTAGTTATCGGTGGTCTCGTAGCGGTAGTAGTAGTTGGTCCAGTTGAAGCGGATATCTACTTCATTCTCACGACGCTCGAGGATTTCCACGTTGGTGATGTTGTGACCGGTACGTGGGTCTGGCATGGAGGTTGCAGAAGAACGCTCAGTGCGAATACGGAAGATTCGGTCTTCAAGACCTGCACGCGTTGGGTAGTAGATGAGTGAGATTTCCTTCTGTGGATCTTCAGTTAGCTCATCATTGTCATCCCACGCTGGCATCCAGTACTCAGCGTCTTCGGTGAAGCACTCGATCCACTCTTCGAATTGGCGGTCATCGAGCAGGCGTGCCTGGTAGTAGAGAAAGTCCTCTACTTCAGTGCGGGTAATTTGCTGTGTTGCAAGTGTTTGAGTCATGGGGGTCAGACCTCTTCCTTGAAATTTAGAATGTGAAATTTTCTTGTGCGCTGTCTTGAGCTGCGCTGGGCGCTAGCGACGGTGCGCTTAGCGCCTGCGGGAACGGCGGCTACGGCGTCCAGTGCCCTCAGAGGAAGCGGATGCAGCTGCCGCTGCTTCCTTCTTGGCTGCTGCAGCCAAAGCAAATTCGCGGGAAGATTCGGAAGCCGCCTTGGCGTCAAAGAGGTCCTTATTGACGGAAGAATCCATCTTGACCGCGTTGCGCATGACGTCTTCCCAGTAGCCGTGCTGGATTGGGTACAGACCCTCATCCTCAGTACGTGCACCGGAAGAAAGTACTTCATTGAGCTGTAGCTTCTTAGCCAGCTCGCTTGGGCCGCTCTCCTGCTGGTGCAGACCACGGGTCATGTCATTCCATGGGAAAGAGGTTGCCAGGTAGGTCTTCTGGCAAGAGCGGAACTCTTCCAGGTCATCTGGGGTAGCCATACCGGTTGCGTTGAAGAAGTCCTCGTACTGACGGATACGGTTAGCGCGGGATTCTGCGGATTCGCCCTTTGGCGCGATGCAGTAGATGGTGACCTTGGTCTTATCCACAGAGACTGGCTCGAGGCGACGAATCTGGGTGGAGAACTGGTCCATGACGTACACATTTGGGTACAGGCACAGGTTGCGGGATGCGCCGACCATGAAGTTTGCGCGCTCTTCGCCGTGCAGTTCCTTCAGGGTTTCCAGGCGGTCATACACCGGACGGTCTTCTGGGTTTGCCCACTGGCTCCACAGCATGAGGTGGCCATTCGGGAAGGAGAAGTAGCCACCACCCTGGTTGCCCCAGTCACCGGCGCTCATCGCGCGGGTTTCGTTCTTGGACTCACCGGAGTCACGGCGGGAAGTAGTTGCCGCGTAGTTCCAGTGGGTGGAGGACACGTGGTAGCCATCAGCACCGTTTTCGGCCTGCAGCTTCCAGTTGCCATCAAAGGTGTAAGTGGATGCACCGCGCAGAACTTCCAGGCCTTCTGGGGACTGGTCAATGAGCATATCCAGGCTGGCGCGTGCATCACCCAAGTGCTCCTCCAGGGAGACAACGTCTGGGTTGAGGGAACCAAAGAGGAAACCGCGGTAGGACTCGAAACGTGGGACGCGACGCAGGTCATGGCTGCCGTCGGTGCGGAAGTTTTCTGGGTATCCGCCGGTTTCTTCATCCTTGACCTTCAGCAGGCGACCGTCGTTGGAGAAGGTCCAGCCGTGGAATGGGCAGGTAATAGTGGTGCGGTTATCCGTCTTGCGGCGGCACAGCATGGCGCCACGGTGAGAACAAGCGTTGATGAGCGCGTTGAGCTCGCCATCCTTGGAGCGGGTGATCATGATTGGCTGTCGACCAATGTTGGTTGTGTAGTAGTCACCGACCTCAGGGATCTGGGACTCATGAGCCAAGAAGATCCAGTTACCTTCGAAGATGTAGCGCATTTCCAGGTCAAATAGCTCCTGGTCAGTGAATACCTTGCGGTTGACGCGAACCACTCCGTCTTCTGGACGGTAGTCCAATGCGTTTTCCAGAGTTTCTTCAACCGAATTACGGCGCGCTTGTACAGACATTGTACGCTCCTTGAATTTTTAGTCTTGGGGAACTTTGGCCACTTGGCGATGATTCTCAGTGGAAAATCGTCTTTCTTTCCAAGCTTTCAAAGCGTGTTCTCACCTTCAGGTTCAGACACTTTTTGAAGTGTGTCTCTCGCAGGAATCTGTGGTGATGTACGACTCACAATACGGATTGAAGCGAAGCGGAACACTAGTTAAGGCCCTAGGGTTTACCAGGGTACTTTTGTTCGTCAAGCGAACTTCTGCCGATTTAATTGAATCTACCTGCAGTTTCATCTCGTAAAGCGCCCTTAGCTCAGTGAAATAAACTTTTTTGAGAGCAAAATTCGATTGACATTGGTCATGTTTCAGACCACAGTATTAAGTAGCAGGCAGTTCACATCACAAGTAATTTTTCGACGACACCGCGAGCGGCCGCTTGGAGCATCACCGCCCGCAATGATGTTCAACTCGCTGCTTCCCACCCATCCATCTTGCTTCTATTCTCCACGGTAGAAGTAATTACAAGGAGGTCTCCCCATGACTAATACTCCAGACGAGCAGAATGTAGAGCAGGCAACCGCCTCTGCTTCCGGTAATGCAGCAACTGACAAGTTCAAGAACTCCCGCACCCCACATGCGGACACTTCTCCTGAGCGCGCAGCGGCCATCTACAAGGACCTCTTTGCAGCATTCGAAGAGATCACCCTGAAGCACCAGGTCACCTACGATGAGTACGAGGTGCTTAAGTGGTGGATGATTCAGGTCGGCGAGAATGGCGAGTGGCCACTGTGGCTGGACGTCTTCTACGAGCATGTGGTTGAGAAGGCTAACTACAACCGCAAGGGCTACACCGGCACCCAGGGTTCCATTGAGGGCCCTTACTACGTAGAAAATTCCCCTAAGCTCCCAGCTGAGTGTGAGATGCCTATGCGTGACCAGGACCGCGAAGCACAGGCGCTGTACTTCACCGGCCAGGTCACCGACGTTGATGGCAACGGCCTGGGTGGCGCAACCGTTGAGCTGTGGCACGCTGATAAGGAGGGTTACTACTCCCAGTTCGCACCGAACATTCCAGAGTGGAACCTGCGCGGCACCATCGTCACTGATGAAGAGGGCAACTACAACATCAAGACCCTGCAGCCAGCGCCTTACCGCATTCCACACGACGGCCCAACTGGCTGGTTCATCGACTCCTACGATGGCCACCCATGGCGCCCAGCTCACCTGCACCTGCGCATCAAGCACCCTGGTTACCGCACCATCACCACCCAGCTGTACTTCGTTGGTGACGGCCACCTGAATGATGACGTTGCATCCGCTGTTAAGCCTGAGCTGGTTCTGGATCCTCAGCCTCAGGAAGACGGCTCCAACAAGGTTGTTTACCCATTCGCACTGGATAAGGAAGACTAATCCAGTTCCCTAGCTAAACGCTTACTTGGCCTCGTGCCCACACTTTTCCCGCAGCCCGCATTATCTGCGCGCGGGCTAATGTGGAGCACGAGGCTTTAGTCATGAAAGGACACTATAAGTACATGTCAGCACCAACTATTGAGGCCATTGAGACGCGAATTCTTGATGTTCCGCTTATCCGTCCGCACAAGTTCGCGACCTTCACCGCCAATGAGCAGCCAATCCTGCTTGTCCAGGTAAAGCTTTCTGATGGCGCAACCGGGTTCGGCGAAGGCGTCGTGCCAGGCGGCGCCTGGTGGGGCGGTGAGACCGTCGACACCATGCAGGTCATCGTGGAGAAATACCTCGCGCCAGCAACCATTGGCCGCAAAGCTTCGGAGATTTCCGGCATCGTGCATGATTGGGAACGCGTTGTTGCCAACATGCGCTTTGCCAAGGCTGGGCTAGAAATTGCACTTTTCGATGCTTATGCACGCTCCTTGAACATCCCACTCGCCGACCTTTTGGGCGGCAAGTTCCGCGATAGCCTCGATTGCACCTGGGCACTCGGCGTCTTGCCGCTTGAGCAAGCCGTGGCTGAGGTCGAAGAGCGCATTGCATCACACGGACACAAGTCCTTCAAGCTCAAGATGGGCTCCGGCGACCCGGCAACCGATGTCTCCCGCATTGCTGAGCTTGTCGATGCCCTCGAGGGCCGCGTCTCCTTCCGCATTGACATCAATGCCCGCTGGGACCGCCTGACTTCCCTGCGCTTCCTGCCTGTTCTGGCAGAAGCCGGTGTGGAGCTCTTTGAGCAGCCAACGCCTGCCGATGACCTCGATACCCTCCGTGAGATCACCCAACGCATTGGCGTGCCCGTGATGGCCGATGAGTCTGTCTGCTCCCCTGCTGACGCACTCGCTGTCGTCTCCAAGCAAGCTGCCGATGTCGTTGCCATCAAGACCACCAAGCTGGGCGGTCTGCTGGCTTCTAAGAAAACCGCCGCCATTGCTGAAACCGCCGGTCTCGCATGCCACGGCGCTACCTCCCTGGAGGGCCCTTTCGGTACCGCCGCATCCCTGCACTTCTGTGCTTCTACCCCAGCGGTCACCTACGGCACTGAGCTCTTCGGCCCAATGCTGCTAAAGGAAACTTATGTCGAAAACGACATCGAGTACCGCGACGGAAAGGTCTTCGTCCCCGAAGGCCCCGGCACCGGGGTTAACCCTGACTGGGACCAGATCAACAAGTTCACGCGTAAATAGTCTTGCTAAAGCAAGAACTATTTACGCGTGAAAGAACCGAATAGACACTATTTAGTAGAAAGGGCACCACATGCTGTTTTTAGCACGAATGGACGTTAACTTCCCCGACTCTCTCACCCCTGAGCAGACCGCTGATTTCCAGGCCCGCGAGAAGGAATACTCCGGCAACCTGCAAGAAAAAGGCATCATGCGTGCTATCTGGCGCGTCGTCGGCGAGTACGCCAACTACTCCATCTTCGACGTCGATGACCACGATGAGCTGCACACCATCCTCAGCGGCTTCCCCATGTTCAAGTACATGGACGTAAAAATCACGCCACTATCCAAGCACCCAAATGCGCTGAAGTATTACCTGCGCGAGGATTAAGTTCTTCGTACAAGCGCTGAGAACTTAATCCCTGAAATAAGACACAAGCCCGGGCGTCACTGCAGAATATTGCAGGATGCTCGGGCTTTTGGACTCAGGCACCTCTATTCCTGTTCATCTAATTCAGAAAGTTAAGGAATCTCTCTCAGCGGGGCATGCAGGAAAGTCAGCGCTGTGGTTGTCAAGGGCTCTATTGAGCTTTCCTAGTGCAATAATGACCTCACGCATTTGTGTCTTTCCTTTGCGTTCATCGCTCATCTGATAACAGTCAATAATGCATTGACTGGCGTGCCACGCAAGCTTTAACGGCTGTTCCGGTTTTAGAGTGCATGAAATTGATTCGATCTCGTCTAGGGAAGAAATACCCCTTCCAAAATCGCGCAATTCCCGCCCTTGCAAATTGAAAGCAACTGCTATATATTCCCAACCAAGGAAATTAAACCTCGAGAAGGCGGAATACTGGACGAGCAGAGTTCAGGTTCAGTAATCAGCAATGCCTCTTCGGCTTCCCAGAGATGAATCCCTTACCACATCACAACACGGGATAATATCCCTACCGAAGGACCTTGAATGAAAATTCCATTCCGGAAGCAAACAATTTCCTGCGCTGTTGCCGTCGCAATTTCATTGACAGCAATACACTCGCCAAGCGCACTAGCAGAAAATTTGGAACCAGTGAACGCAGAAACGTGTGTGGCCTGGGGCGAAGGCGATCCAGTTCAGATTCCCTACCATGCCATAACAGAGGCGAACGAACTCATTGCCAATAGTGCAGCCGAACCTGAAGTAATAGAAGCCCTCGAAGGCGTCGACGTAAACTACGAGATTGTCGGCCCTCAGCCTATGGCGCTTCCTGCTGTTGCTGCCATAGCAGTTGCTGCAGTTGCTTGGTGTGTCAAGGGAGCCCTCACAAGCCTTCCTGCATCTGGGATACAACAGATGGCAAGTATGGCGCATGACGACATCGCTCCCCCAACCTGGGTAATGAACGCGATCTTCGGTTGCGCCGGCAGCCCTGTTTTGGGAGCTCTCACTAGTCAGGCGATGAGAGTGAATTTTGCCGCAGTCGTTCTAGCTACAGTAATTAAGTTGAGGAACTTTGGGTAGTATTTGGTTTCCCCTCCTAGTCGTAATTGGTGCTGCAGTAGTTTCCGCGAGTGCGTTTGTCTCCTCCAAGAAGCCCAATCCTAACCACCCGTTAGTAGTCCACCCATCAAAATTAGGTGCGTGGTCATTTCTTATAGCAACTCTGGCCTACGCTTCAGCAGGGTTTCTTCTCATTAGAGAACAAACCATTTTTGCACTAGTCCTAGCTTTCATCGGACTCTTTGCTTGCGCCATAGGCTATGGAGCACCACGGAAGAAATAGATATAGCCCTAGTATCACTGCACTTCACATGCAGGATGCACGGGCCTTATCGCTTAATCCCTGAAAGTGGGAACCGCTTTCGCTTACTTCACAACCAGGTTGACCATGCGGCCAGGAACGTAAATCTTCTTGACTACGGTCTTGCCTTCGGTGAGTACGATGATCTTTTCATCGGCAAGCGCGGCTGCAAGCACGGTGTCCTGGTCGGCGTCCGCTGGGACGGAGACGCGGGACTTGACCTTGCCCATGACCTGGATTGGAATCTCAATCTCATCGTCCTTGAGCCACTTCTCATCAAAGATTGGGAAGTCGACGAAGGTGATGGTGTCATCATGGCCGAGCTTATTCCACAGCTCCTCAGCGATGTGCGGCGCAACCGGTGCCGTCATGACGATGGCCGGCTCAATCGCAGCACGTGGCACCTCATTGCCGTAGTGCTTGGTCAGATAGTTGGTGTACTCAATCAACTTCGCCACGGCAGTGTTTGCGCGCAGATTAGCGTAGTCATCACGAATACCGGCGATGGTGCGGTGCAGCTGTTTATTGTCATCATCGGAAAGCTCGGCATCATTAACCGTAATCTCACCAGTGTTTTCATCGATGACCAAACGCCACAGGCGCTGCAAGAAGCGCTGCGCGCCGACAACGTCCTTGGTTGCCCATGGACGTGAGGTATCCAATGGACCCATGGACATCTCATATACACGCAGGGTATCGGCACCGTATTCTTCACAGAACTCATCCGGAGCAATCGCATTCTTCAGCGACTTGCCCATCTTGCCGTACTCCTGGTTGACCTGCTCACCGTTGTAGAAGAACTTGCCGTCCTTCTCCTCTACCTCAGCGGCTGGCACGTAAACACCGCGGGAATCGGTGTAGGCATACGCCTGGATGTAGCCCTGGTTGTAGAGGCGGCGGTATGGCTCCTTGGATGATACATGTCCAAGGTCAAAGAGTACCTTGTGCCAGAAACGGGAGTACAGCAAGTGCAGCACGGCGTGCTCCACGCCGCCGACGTACAGGTCAACACCACCCGGATCATTCGGGCCATGGGTCTCTGGCTGCGGACCGGTCCAGTAGCGCTCATTTTCAATATCCACTACGGCTTCATCATTGACCGGGTCAATGTAGCGCAGCTGGTAGAAGGAAGAACCCGCCCACTGCGGCATGACGTTGGTATCGCGGTAGTAGGTCTGTGGACCATCGCCCAAATCGAGTTCAACCTCTAGCCATTCCTTCGCCTTCGCCAGCGGTGGCTGTGGCTCAGAATCAGCATCATCCGGATCGAAAGACACCGGCTGGTAGTCCTCTACCTCAGGCAGCTCAATCGGCAGCATGGATTCAGGCAATGCGTGTGCCTGACCGTCTGCGTCGTACACGATTGGGAAAGGCTCGCCCCAGTAGCGCTGGCGTGCAAACAACCAGTCACGCAGCTTGTACTGAATCTTCTCTACGCCCAGGTCCTTTTCCTGCAGCCACTCAATGGTCTTGGCAATTGCATCAGCCTTGTTCAGGCCATTGATATCCAAGCCCTCAGCATTAGCGGAATTCACCAAAACGCCATCGCCGGTGTAGGCCTCCTGCGTGATGTCGCCGCCGGAAACAACCTCCGTGATAGGCAGCTCAAATTCGGTGGCGAACTCATAGTCACGGGTATCGTGCGCAGGTACCGCCATAATCGCGCCCGTACCGTAGCCCATCATGACGTAGTCGCCGATGAAGATAGGGATCTGCTTGCCATTGACAGGATTGGTGGCATAAGCACCAATGAAAACACCGGTCTTTTCCTTATTCTCTTGACGCTCCAAGTCGGACTTGGCGGCAATATCCTTCAGGTACGCGGCAATCGCGTCCTTTGGATTGCCCTTGCCATAAGTCCACTTAGTGTTGATATCCGCGCCATAAGCGTCATCGCTGGCCAGCTCCTGCACCAGGTCATGCTCAGGTGCCAGCACCATGTACTCAGCACCAAACAGGGTGTCAGGACGCGTGGTAAATACGCGGATGTCGTGGCCCTGGGCATCGAAAGTAACTTCTGCACCGCGGGAACGGCCAATCCAGTTGCGCTGCATGGACTTGACCTTGTCCGACCAATCCAGCAGCTCCAGATCATCCAACAGGCGATCGGAGTACGCGGTAATGCGCATCATCCACTGGCTCAAGTTCTTGCGGAAGACTGGGAAATTGCCGCGGTCAGAACGGCCATCAGCAGTAACTTCCTCATTCGCCAAAACCGTACCCAGACCCGGGCACCAGTTCACGGTGGAGTTAGACAAGTAAACCAGGCGGAACTCATCGACAGCCTTAGCCTGCTCAGCCTTGGACAGCTCGTTGTACACTGCGCCATCCTTGGTAGCACGGGTACCAGCTTCTAATTCTGCAATGAGTTCAGAAACCGGACGCGCCTTATTCTGCTCCTCATCAAACCATGCGTTATAAATCTGCAGGAAGATCCACTGCGTCCACTTATAAAATTCTGGATCCGTAGTAGCTACCGAACGGCGCTGGTCATGGCCCAAGCCCAGCATGCCCAGCTGACGACGCATGTTTTCAATATTCGCCATCGTGGTCGTGCGCGGGTGCGTACCGGTTTGAATAGCGTACTGCTCCGCGGGCAGACCGAAAGCGTCATAACCCAAAGTGTGCAAAACGTTCTTGCCTAGCATGCGGTTATAGCGCGCAAAGACGTCAGTTGCGATATAACCCAGTGGGTGACCAACGTGAAGACCCGCACCGGAAGGATAAGGGAACATGTCCTGGACAAAGAGCTTGTCCTTAGGCAATGGCTTATCGGTGGCTAACTTCCCTACTGGGTTGGCGGCATCAAAAGTACCGTTATCAATCCAGTACTTCTGCCAGCGCTGTTCAATCTCAGTCGCCAGTTCCGGGGTATAGCGGTGCGTAGTGGTTTCACTAGGGTTCGTCATAGCATCACAGTCTAGTAGGTCAACCCACCAGCAGCGTAAGTTGGATACTTCTCCCCTGCGCTTAGCCACATCATGATGTCGAGTCCATCACATTCAGGTCGCTCGAACGTCCACCCCGGCGCGCTGAATGTCCTGGGCCAGGACGACGATGGTTTCTCCGTCATGATTGAGGGCGGCGCCATTGACTGGACTGGTCACGCTAACCAGTCCGCGCGTGAGATTGAAGAAATGCAGGACTTCAACGCTTCCGTTGACGCTGCTATCGAGTGGGTCGAGACCAACTCCAACTGGGAAGAAACCCTGTTGATTGTTACCGCTGACCACGAAACCGGCTACCTCTCCGGCATGAATGAGCCAGAAGACGGCAAGTGGAACGTCATGGCCGGTGACACGTCTACCCTGCCGACTCACGAGTGGTACTCCGGTAACCACACCAACCAGGTTGTTCCTTTCTTCTTCAAGGGCGCGGGCTCTGAAGACATCATGGGCCAGGTCAAGGGCACCGACCCGGTGCGCGGTGACTACATCGACAACACTGACATCGCAAAGCTAGCGAAAAACACCTGGTGGACCGACGGCAGCAACGCCGGTGGCAACGACAATGACGACAAGAAGCCTGTTGCTTCTGGTTCCAGCAACGCTTTCTCTGGCCTTGCGGGCGCGGGCATCATGGCTGCTGTCATTGGCGCGCTGGTAGCACTCGCCCAATCCGTAGGCGTTGTCTCCATTGACACCTCCGCGATTGACCGTTTGATCCGCCAATTCAAGTAGTTCGCAATCACCAGTTTCTGGCTGGTGCTTTAATGGACTGCATGAACGCACGCGTTGCCTCCACCAATATTGCCGTCCCCCGCGACAATGCGGCTGGTACTTACAGCCGCACCGGGATCGATAAGCAGCCGGCCGAATCCATCTCTGTGTTCGCGCCCGGGCCCAACTACGGCGACGGCTCCGGCGTGACCGGAGATTTTATTGGCGATGACCAGCACCACGGCGGCGCACACAAAGCCGTGTATGCGTTCTCGCGCGAAGAGCTGGACTTTTGGCAGGATGAGCTAGGCAGAAAGCTTATCGATGGCTCCTTTGGAGAAAACCTCACCACCCACGGCATCGACCTGGGTGGTCTTGTCATCAATCAGCGCGTTCGAATTGGAACCGCGGTTTTAGAGGTCTCAGTCCCCCGCACCCCGTGCGCGACTTTTGCCGCGTGGTTAGCAGAAAAAGGGTGGGTGAAAAAGTTCACCGCACGCGGCGACTGTGGTGCTTATTTTCGAGTTATCTCCCCTGGCACCATCACCCCGAATGATGAGCTGATTCTTGAAGAAGCACCGAGCCACGGAGTCACCATGGCTGAAGCTTTCGCCGTGAAGATGGGCGCCAAAGAAAACCTAGAAAAAGTGGTGAATGCCCATTGTTTACCTGGGCATCACCACGAACAGCTTGCACGCCGTTTAGAGCGGGTAAATTAGCCGTTCACCACGTGTGGGTAGGCCAGGCCCTTGAGGCCTTCGACACCGAACTCGACGCCGTAGCCGGAGTTCTTGGTACCGCCGAATGGGATGCGTGGGTCCACGTTGCCGTGGGCATTGATCCAGGTGGTACCGGCTTCGAGCTGCGATGCGACCTCGAGGGCGCGCTCGCGGTCAGCGGACCAGACTGAAGACCCAAGGCCCACATCGAGGGAGTTGGCCATCTCAATGGCTTCATCGACAGTCGAGTACTTAATGATCGGCAGGGCTGGGCCGAACTGTTCCTCGGCAACCAATGGGTTGTCGTTGTCGATATCAGCAACCAGGGTGGTAGGGAAGAAGTAACCCGGCTGGTCGTAGTCAGGCTCACCACCGACGAGCACGCGTGCTCCGCCGTCCTTTGCAGCCTTGACCAGCTTGTCGACGATATCGAACTGCTGCTTATTCTGCAGCGGCCCCAGCACGTTCTCTTCTTCCAGGCCAACGCCCATTGGCATGTTCTTGGCTACCTCAACGAGCGCTTCAACAACCTCGTCATAGATGGATTCCGGAACATACAGACGCTTCATTGCGGCACAAGTCTGACCAGTGTTGATGAATGCGCCCCAGAATAAACCTTCAGCGATTTCCTTAGCGTTGACATCGTCAAGCACAATGCCAGCGTCGTTGCCGCCGAGCTCCAAGGTCACGCGCGCAAGGGAAGCGGCGGTGGATTCCACAATCTTGCGGCCGGTCTCGGTAGAGCCGGTGAACATCAGCTTGTCGATGCCCTGGCTCGTCGACAGCGCCGCGCCCACCTTGCCATCGCCAGTAACGATGTTGAGCACGCCTTCTGGCAGCACACTGTTGATGACCTTGACCAGCGCCAGAACAGACAGCGGAGTGTATTCGGAAGGCTTCATGACAACCGTGTTGCCCATGCGCAATGCTGGGGCCAGCTGCCATACGGAAATCATCATTGGCCAGTTCCATGGGCCAATTGCGCCAACCACGCCGAGCGGACGGTAGAAGACCTTCGCGGTGGTCTCACCATCTTCCACAACAGTGTGGTCAGGGGACTCGAAGGATGCGGTGGCGCGCAGCCAAGCGGAACACGCACCAACCTCAAAGCGGGCGTTTGGACCGTTGAGTGGCTTGCCCTGCTCGCGGGAGAGCAGCTCTGCGAGTGGTTCAGCCGCGGCTTCGATGGCATCGGCGGCAGCGAGCAGCAGTTCATTGCGCTTTGCCTCGCCGAGCTTTGCCCATTCCTTCTGCGCATCGCGTGCGCGGGTGATCGCTGCTTCCATATCTTCTGGGGTGCCGGCCGGGGCAACGCCCACAACTTCGCCGGTGGCTGGGTTTTTCACTTCATCGCCGGATTCAGCAACGATGGAAGCGAGTAGGGAATCATAGGTATCGAACTGGGACACGAAGTGCTCCTTATGTGTAGGTAACCGTGAAGAATACGCTTATCTCTAGGATATATATCACTTGCTTTTATTGTTGTGTTTGCGCGCACAGCACTTGTTTCTTAATGTGAACCACACCGCGCACGTGAGCGATATAGTTGGAACATGCCGCAATTACCTGCAACTACCTTGGACCTGACTAGGTGGCGAATGGCGTCGCGCTCAATATTCGGACAGCTTTCCGTGGACACGGATGACCCGGATGCATTCGAAGTCGAACTGCGCACTGCAACAGCAGGGGATGTGTCCCTGTTTGATATGCGCACCAGCCCGCATACGGTAGCCCGGCGCGCTGAGCACATCGATGCTGCCGATGTGCCGTATTGCAAGCTCAGCCTGCAGATTCAGGGCACGTCCACCATGCGTCAGGATGGCCGCGAGTGCACGTTGGAGCCAGGGGACTTGGCGCTGTATGTCACGCAGCGGCCTTATGAGCTGGAATATACCCATGACCAGCATTCTTTGGTGGTGCATTTTCCGCAGTCTTACCTGCACCTGACGCCGTTCCAGTTGGAGGCAATCACCGCCCGCACGGTTTCACGTGACCAGGGTTTGGGCCGTGTGATGGTGCCGCTGTTTGAGCAGCTCGCGGAAAATATTGATGTCCTGGAGGGACCACACGCGGTGGCGTTGGTTCAGTCTGCGTTGAACATGCTGGTGACGGTGTTCGCCTCGGAACTTGATTCGCAGCCGGGCATGAATTCAGAGAACTTGTTGTTTGAGCAGGCGCAGCAGTTCATTGATCAGAACATTGGGAACTCGGACTTAGGCCCGCAGATGATCGCCGATGCTTTGTTTGTCAGCGTGCGTCAGTTGCATGCGCGTTTTGCCGCTCAGAAGACCACCATCGGCGGGCACATCCGCGCCAAGCGCCTGGAACATATCAGGGAAGACCTGGCTAACCCGTTGATGAAACAAGACTCCATCGCCACCATTTCGGCACGCTACGGGCTACATGATGCATCGCAGGTTTCACGCGCCTTCAAGTCCGAATTTCGGGAATCACCCAGTGCATTCCGCGCGCGAGTGTTTCAAAGCTAGCCAGAGTTAAACCAGAGCTAAACCAGCAACAAGCAGGGGAGAAGCCCATGACTAACCAGTTTCCGCAAGCCTTTACCTACCAAGCCCTTCCCATGCGTGTGCGCTTCGGCGAGCCCGCGTTTGATGTCATTGCCGAGGAGCTTTCACACTTGGGCCTGCGCAAGGTTGTGGTGTTGTGCTCACCAGGCAGGGTAGAGCTGGGGCAGTTGCTTGCCGGTGCCATCCGCAACACCGTCGGCACCAGCGGAGGAGACTCCGACGCCACGTGTGCAGGTGTCATTGCGAAGGCGGTGATGCACGTGCCGCGTGAAGTAGCGGAAGAAACCATCGCTGAGGTGAAGCGCCTGGGCGCTGATGGTTGTGTGAGCATCGGTGGTGGTTCTGCGATTGGCCTGGGCAAGGCCATTGCGTTGGAGTTGGGATTGCCCACGGTTGCTATCCCAACGACCTATGCCGGTTCTGAAATGACCACCATGTGGGGCATGACTACCGATGGCAAGAAGACCACCGGCCGTGATGAATCGGTTCTGCCGAAGAGCGTTATTTATGACCCGGCGCTCACTTCCGGACTGCCCGTTGCAACATCTGTCACCAGTGGTTTCAACGCCATGGCCCATGCGGTTGAAGCGCTCTACGCACCCGATGCCTCACCGATCACCTCGCTCATGGCGGAAGAGGGAGTGCGGGCTTTGACCGCAGCTTTGCCTGGCGTCGTGGACAATCCTGAAGGGCTCACCGCGCGAAGCGAGGCCCTGTACGGCGCATGGCTATGCGGGGCGTGCATGGGTTCCACCACCATGTCGTTGCACCACAAAATCTGCCATGCCCTCGGCGGCACATTGAATCTTCCACACGCAGAAACCCACACGGTGGTGTTGCCGCACGTCCTGGCCTTCAACCAGCCGGCTATTCCAACAGCCGTCGGCGCACTATCCCGCGCGCTGGGCGGCACGAAGAACCCCGCGAAGCGCCTGTGGGAACTCGCCCATAAACTGGGCGCACCAATGTCTCTGCAAGAACTGGGTATGGACCGCGGCGACATCCCGAGCATCGCAAAGCAAGTGCACTCCGGCACATACGGAAATCCGCGTGAAGCTTCCGAAGAAGACATCACGCGGATTCTCAACGCCGCCTGGGCAGGGGAGTCACCGGCCATTTAGGTAAAGTTAGACAGATGATTCTCAAGGTTACCGTCGCGTCTCCTGCCAGACACGGGAACTAGCACTCAAAGTGCCAAAGCGAAGTCTCCTTCAATGCGCTATTCCCACTTCACATGAATGTTTGACCTGTGGGTTTCGCACGATCAGCAAGGTTTCCAGAAAGTGAGAAGCGAGTATGTCCCGAATTAATCCCTATTACCGCACAATCATTGATTTGCTGCAGTCGCGTTCGTTCTCTATCGATGATTACCAGCGTGAGTATAAATGGGATACCCAGAATATTGACGAGCTTTTATCTGACTTGCTTAATGCCTTCGAGAGGGATTACTCAGAGGGAGATTTGCCGAATCGGGTCCCAAATTACGGGGAGTATTTCCTTGGCTCAATCATCGTTTCCAAGAGGGATGGCAAGAACTTTCTTGTCGATGGTCAACAGCGCGTAACTTCATTAACGCTCCTGCTGATTCACCTCTACAGAGTAGCTTCAGAACGTGGGCTTGGTGTCGCCAGCACCATGAGCCCATTAATCTCTTCCGATAGTTTCGGCCAAATGAAGTTCAACCTCGATATCCCCGAACGCGTGGGAGCCCTTCATGCGATGTACGAGGGGACTGACTATAACGCCGACAATGACGACGAATCCGTAAAAACAATGCTTGCTCGTTTTGATGACATCGCGAACTCTGATCTTGAAGAGGAACTCGGAGCAGGATTTGAGGTCTTTGTTTACTGGCTCCTGCACAATGTAGGGCTTATTGAAATCGTCACAGAGTCCGACCAAGATGCGTATGCAATCTTCGAAACCATGAATGACCGCGGCAAGCCGCTTAGCCCTACTGACATGCTTAAAGCATATTTATTGGCGCCAATCTCTACTGCCGAGGCACGAAGCCGCGCCAATAAATCATGGCGCGACATTGTCCAAAGCCTCAACAACTCCGGAGATGATTCACACTCCGACCGCGATGTTGACTTCTTCAAAGCCTGGTTGCGCTCACAATACGCTGACTCCATGCGCGAAAGGAAGGTTGATTCCAGGGACCGAGACTGGGAACTCATTGGTTCTACCTACCACCGCTGGGTGCGTGACCAGTCGGAGAAGATCGGTGCCGGCAGCGAAGCAGGTAATCAGGAGATTATTACTAAAGAAATTCCTTTCTTCGCCCGCGCCTACCATCTGATTATCTCCGCTTCCAGGACTTACCAACCAGGCCTCGAAGCAGTCTTTTACAACGCCCATAATGACTTCACCTGGCAGCCAACCGTACTTCTAGCGGCACTAGATATGAATGATGACGAAGAGACAATCCGCCGAAAGATTAACGCTACGGCGACCTTCCTCGACATCTGGATTATGCGCCGAACGGTGAACTACATCAGGGTCGCTTACTCGAGCGTCTCCTACGCCATGTTTGCGCTCGTCCGCGATATCAGGCGTCTGCAGCTCGATGAGCTAATCGATGTCCTTCGCGCCAAGCTTGATGAGGAGGAGCCACGTATTGGTTTCCACGGCAGCCCGTCTCGTCATCGTGGCGGCGTTAAGGATCTGGCTCTCAATCAGTTCAGTCGACGCTACATCTACCACTTGCTCGCTCGCGTAACTGCCTTTGTGGAAAAGGAATCAGGCAAACCAGATCTCTTTGCAACCTTTGTAGACCGAGAATCAAAGAACTCCCTCGATCTGGAACACATTTGGCCTGCCAAGTACGAGCCTTATTCCAACCAATTCGAATCAAGGGATGAATTCTTCGCGTATCGGGACTACATCGGTGGCCTGTTGCTTCTTCCAGCAGATGTAAATCGAAGCTTCAAAGACAAGCCTTTTGAAACTAAGTCCTTGCACTATGCCAAGGAAAATCTTTGGGCAGCAAGTATGACTAAGCAGGCTTACGAGCATGCTCCGCAGTTCAAGAATTTCATTGCTCGTCACGGACTCAATTTCCATCCTTATGAGGAGTTCGGACGTGAAGAACAATAGGAACGCAGAGAGTTGCTGGAGCAACTGTGTGAGTTGATCTGGAGTCCTGACCGTCTGGAAAAGGAACGTCCTGGGCAGTAATAGATTCGAGGGTTAGGAACCTCGAACCCTGTAAGAAATGAAAAGTCTCGGTTCTTCCAATAGTTTGTGGAAGAGCCGAGCCTTCAAGCGATTTCCGCCCGCGCTTTTACTTCTTAGAGTCCACCCTTGAACTTGTCGGCCAGGCCGCGGGTGGCGGTGGCGAGCTGCTGGACGTCAGCGCCGATGCAGACGAACGCTGCGCCGGCGTCGACGTAGGCCTGGGCTTGTTCGAGATTGAAGGCGTTGATGCCCACGAGCTTGCCGGCATCACGCACAGCCTTGAAGGTCTTGTCCACCGCAGCGAGCACGTCGGGGTGCTGCTGCTGGCCAAGCAGACCCATGGATGCTGCCAGGTCGGATGGGCCGATAAAGACGGCATCCACGCCATCGACAGCCGCAATGTCGGCAGCGTCCTCTACTGCCTCAGCGGATTCCACCTGCACGGTGAGGCTCACAGTTTCGCTTGCCTTGTTGAGGTAATCCTCCACACCATTGAAACGAGACGAACGGGCGAGTGCCGCGCCAATACCGCGGACGCCACGTGGTGGATAGTGCATCGCCGCAACAGCCTTTTGTGCCTGCTCAGCGTTGTACACCATCGGAACCATGAGGTTCTGCGCGCCCAAGTCCAGATACTGCTTGATCAGCACGGTGTCATTGACCGGAATACGTACCACTGGGGTTGCTGGGTAAGCCTGCACGGTGCGCAGCAAACTGGTGACAGTCTCCAGACCGTAAGGGGAGTGCTCCGCATCAAGCAGCAGCCAGTCAAAGCCAGCAGAGGCAACAATTTCAGCGTTGGTCTCAGAACCAGAGGTAATAAACAGACCAACCTGTGCCTTGTCCGCGTCCGTGACGCGCTTGGCAAAGGTCTGTGGAAGTTCTACTGGAATCGGCATGTGATTGCTCCCAACTCACCGTAATCGGCATGGACGGTATCGCCTGGGTGAACCCACATTGGCTTGGTAAAGGAACCAGCCAAAATGATTTCCCCGGCCTTGAGGGTTTCACCGTGTGCGTGCAGCTTATTAGCCAACCAGGCAACACCCATCGCTGGGTGATTGAGCACAGCAGCGGCAACGCCGGTGTCTTCGATGGACTCATTGCGGTACAACAACGCGGAGACCCAGCGCAGGTCAACAGCGTCTGGTGCAACGGGGTTTCCGCCGTACACCATCGCGCCCAGCGCCGCGTTGTCAGAGATGGTGTCCACAATCGTGCGGCCTTCCATCTCAATGCGGGAGGAAAGGATCTCCAACGCAGGAACGACGTATTCGGTTGCGCGCAGCACATCGAAGATAGACGCGTTTGGGCCAGAGAGGTCTTCCTTCAGCACGAAAGCCAGCTCTACTTCAATGCGCACATTGGAAAACTGCGCGTGCTCAATGACTGAACCATTTTCAAAGATCTGGTCTTCAAAAATCGCGCCGTAGTCTGGCTCGGTAATGCCGGTGGCTTCCTGCATGACCTTGGAGGTCAAACCGATCTTGCGGCCAACCAGCTTCTGACCCGCATCAATCTTGCGCTGTACACACTGGCCCTGGACCGCATAGGAATCCTCCACGGTCATATCTGGATAGGTCGCGGTCAGGCGCGGAATCATGGTGCGGTTATTTTCCGCCTCATGCAGCTGTTTAGCAATATCTTGTAGTTGTTCTTGAGAAAGCATGTGATTTTCTCTCTTTTGCTCGAAGGGTTCTAAAGCGTAAACAAGCCCAAGCGCAGGTATCCCTCACGCTTGGGCTTGATTCTAGGCGGAGGGTTTAAAGCTGGTTGCCCAACTTGTACTCGCCCTTCTTCCAATCCGGTAGTTCCTTCTCGTCCTCTTCACGGGTGTAGGAGAAACCATCAGCACCGATGGTCTTTTCCATCTCGGAGGCATCGGAACGCTCAACCAGTGGCTGCACGTTGCCATCTAGGTCCAGAACGCGGGAGCCATCGGTGTACCAGGAAGGTACAACCGGGGTGCCCCACCAGTCACGACGCTGGTTATCGTGCACGTCCCAGGTCACGGTTGGGTTGTCTGGGTCGCCGGTGTAGTAGTCCTGGGTGTAGACCTCAACGCGGTGGCCGTCTGGATCGCGCAGGTAGAGGTAGTACGCATTAGAGACACCGTGGCGGCCTGGGCCGCGCTCAATCGCATCAGACTGGCGCAGCGCGCCCAGCTTGTCACAAATCGCGATGATGTTGTGCTTCTCGTGCGTTGCGAATGCAATGTGGTGCATACGTGGGCCATCGCCACCGGTCATCGCGGTGTCATGCACGGTTGGCTTGCGGCGCATCCACGCAGCATAGACGGTGCCTTCATCATCGCGGATGTCCTCGGTGATGCGGAAGCCCAAGTCCTCCATGTACGCAACTGCCTTAGGTACGTCTGGGGTGATCTGGTTGAAGTGATCCAGGCGAACCAGCGCGCCCGGAATGTGTGCATCATAAGCCCACGCGAGGCGCTCACGGTGCTCAACCTCGTAGAAGAACTCATAAGGGAAGCCCATTGGGTCCACAACGCGGACGGAGTCACCAATGCCGCGGACAAAGCCCTCTGGGTTGCGGCGGACTTCGCAGCCACGTGCCTCATAGAATGCCACTGCCTTATCTAGCTCCTCTGGGGAGCGGACGCGGTAGGAGAACGCTGCCACAGCAGCGGTATCGCCCTTGCGCAGAATCAGGTTGTGGTGGATGAACTCTTCATAGGTGCGCAGGTAGATGGCCTCATCATCTTCGTAGGTCACAACCAGGCCGAGGGTGTCCACGTAGAACTTACGGGACTCTGCCAGGTCGGTAACGATGATCTCCATGTATGCACAGCGCAAGATATCTGGTGCTTGAACTTCAGTCATGATGACTCCTTAGATATTAAGAAGGAAAAGGGGAGTGAGGGATAGCGCGGATTAGTCAGTCTGCTTGCCGAAGACTGGGTTGTGTACTTCACCGAGGTTGATGTGTACTGCCTGCTGGTCGGTGTAGAAGTCGATGGAGCGGTAGCCGCCCTCATGACCCAGACCGGATGCCTTGACGCCACCGAATGGGGTGCGCAAGTCACGGACGTTGTTGGAGTTCAACCACACCATGCCAGCGTCTACGTTCTGTGCGAAGTTGTGGGAGCGCTTCAAATCAGAGGTCCAGATGTACGCTGCCAGGCCGTACTTGGTGTTGTTGGCCAGCTCCAGTGCTTCCTCATCGGTGTCAAATGGGGTAATTGCAACGACTGGGCCGAAGATTTCTTCCTGGAAGATGCGTGCTTCTGGGTCAACATCCACGAACACGGTTGGCTGTACGAAGTTGCCTTCTGGGAACTCTTCTGGGCGCTCGCCGCCGGCAACCAGCTTTGCTTCCTGCTTACCGATTTCGATGTACGAGGTGACCTTGTCATAGTGCTCTGGGTGAACCAGGGCGCCGACCTCAGTCTTTGGATCGGAAGGCAGACCGACCTTGACGCGCTTTGCCTGTGCTGTGTAGCGCTTAACGAACTCATCGTAGATGCCGCGCTGAACCAGGATGCGAGAACCAGCGGTGCAACGCTCACCGTTGAGGGAGAAGACGCCGAAGATGGTGGCATCAATAGCTGTGTCCAGGTCAGCGTCATCGAAGACAACTGCTGGGGACTTGCCGCCCAGCTCCATGGACAGACCCTTCAGGTAAGGAGCTGCGTTGCCGAAGATGATCTGGCCGGTGCGGGATTCACCGGTAAAGGAGATAAGTGGCACATCTGGGTGCTTGACTAGTGGGTCACCGGCGAAGCCTTCTTCACCGAAGCCGTTGACCAAGTTGAAGACACCCTTTGGAAGGCCAGCTTCCTCGAAGATGCCTGCCCACAGCTGTGCAGACAGTGGGGTGAACTCAGCTGGCTTCAGGACGACGGAGTTACCGGTGGCCAAAGCTGGCGCGAGTTTCCAGGATTCCAGCATGAATGGGGTGTTCCATGGGGTGATCAGGCCAGCAATGCCGATTGGCTTGCGGTTGACGTAGTTGATCTGACGGCCAGGTACCTTGTACGCATCATCAGCCTGAGCCACAATCAGGTCAGAGAAGAAGCGGAAGTTCTCAGCCGCACGTTTTGCCTGACCGGTTGCCTGAGTAATAGGCAGACCGGAATCGAAGGACTCCCAAGCAGCGAGGGTCTCCGCGCGGGTCTCGACAACATCAGCGATCTTATCCAGCACGCGTGCGCGCTCACGTGGCAACATGGTTGCCCATGGGCCGTTTTCAAAGGCTTCCTTTGCCGCAGCAACTGCCTTATCAATATCTTCTGGCTTACCGGATGCAGCCTTGATGTAAGGCTCATTGGTTACTGGGTCGATGACATCAAACTCATCGCCGTCAACGGAAGCGACGAATTCACCGTTGATGTAGTGAAGGATCTTCTCTGGTAGGTCCTGTGGCTTTGCAGCGCCATTGTTAAAAGTCATGTCTTACTCCTTATTCTTGTGCGATTCTTAAGCGTTTGATTGAGCAAAAGTGGGATCTTCAGCAGCCAGCTTCTCTTCTGAATCCAGCTGCTTACGGTAGGAAACGGAGGTTTGTAATCGGTGGTTTCGGGCTTGAGCTTCGATGTAAAACTGATCCGCCTGGGCCTCAAGGAGAGCAACGAGTCTGTCATGTTCTGTCACCGAATCACGAGCCCGGTGCGGGACGTACCTGAAGGTAGAAACGCGGTGGTACTGCAGGTTCTCCCATTCATCGAAAAGCAATTGCACCAACCGGCTATTGGGGCACTTACGAAATAGCACTCGATGAAACTCTTTATTCAATTGTGTAAATTCCACCGGGTCGAAGTCATCCAATAGTGCGCGCATCTTGTCATTGACTCTGCGGGCCTCAGCGATATCCTGCGCGTCCAACAACGGCGCCGATAGGGCAGTGGCGCGCCCTTCCAGCACGGCGACGGTCTCCATAGTTTCGAAGTACACCTCTTGGTTGTAGGTAGAAACCCTGGCGCCTACGTTGCGTTCGTAGGTGACCTGGCCTTCTGCCTCCAACTGACGGATAGCCTCGCGCACGGGGACCACGCTGACTGACAGCTCATCAGCAATGGAGGAGAGCACCAGCCGGTGCCCGGGCTCATACTCACGGGTCCGGATTTTCTCCCGAATCCATGAATAAGCAATCTCCGCTTTGGATTTATTAGCTGTTTGAACTGTCATCAGACTGTGCCTGCGCAGGTTCCGGAACCGGGTTGGCTGCCAGGTATTCCTGGTAGGCCTCCTTGTTCTTTCCGGTCGGCGGGAAGAGGCCATCTAAGCTGGCGCCTTCTTTGACGCGTTCTGCAACCCATTCGTCTTCGTGTTCCTTGGCCAGTGCGGCATCGACGACTTCTTCGGCCATGTCGCGTGGGATGACCAGGACGCCGTCATCATCACCGACGATGATGTCGCCTGGCTGTACCGCGGCGCCACCACACGCAATGGTGATGTCGGAGTCCCATGGCACGTGCTTGCGGCCAAGCACGGATGGGTGTGCTCCCTGGGTGAATACCGGAAGGCCAATGTTTTTGACTTCCTCATAGTCACGCACACCGCCATCGGTGACCACGCCGGCAGCACCATTGGCTTGAGCTCGCAGAGCCAAGATATCGCCGAGCGTGCCCGAGCCGCGCTCACCGCGTGCCTCGATGACAACAACTTCGTCTTCGCGCAGCGTGTCAAAGACGTGCTTTTGCTCATTGAGGCCACCACCGTGGGACTTGAACAAGTCCGGACGGAACGGAATAAAGCGCAAGGTGCGCGCAACGCCAACCATCTTGGTACCCGGGGTCTGTGGGAAGACACCTTCGATGAAGCAATCCACGTTGCCACGGCCGCGCAGCTGCGCCGATAGACCTGCGGTTGGGGCTGCGAGCAGCTTAGCCTTCAGGTCAGCTGGCAGAGCCTGCTTGTCCTCGACAGGCGGCAGGCCAGCAGATTCACGGTCACCATAAGCATCTTCGCGCTGCTTGTCATCAACATTTGGCAGCATGCCCACGGCTGGATCGAACTCCGCAGGAACCTCAGTCACGGTGGTCTTCAAACGGCCAGAGGTCACGCCACCAGGAACATCAACTTCCACCTCAACGACGTCACCAGGGACGATGACGGTGGAACCAGCAGGAGTGCCGGTAAGGATGATGTCACCGGTTTCAAGGGTCATGTGCTGGGACAGGTCTGCAACGAATTGTGCGAGCGGGAAGATGAGGTCCTCATCGGAGGTGCCATCTTCCTGAACAATTTCGCCGTTTACCCAGGTGCGCAGACGCAGACCCTTCGGGTCAATGGTCTGAGCATCAATCAGCTCAGGGCCGATTGGGGTGTAACCGTCGCGCGACTTGGAACGGGTGTTGGAACCCTTATCCTGCGCGCGGTAGTCATACAGGCCGATATCGTTGGATGCCGTCACGTATGCGACATGCTCCCAGGCCTTATCCAAAGAAACGTTGCGCGCTGGCTTGCCGATGACCAAAGCCACCTCACCCTCAAAGGCCAACAGCTCCGTGCCGGCGGGACGCTCTACAACGCCACCGGATTCGGCCAGGGTGCTTGTCGCCTTGATGAAGTAGCTGGGATACTTTGGCCGGCGTCCACGCTGTGCGGCACGTGACTCAAATGCCACATGCACGGCTATCATTTTGCCCGGGTTCTCCGGGAGGAACGAAGGAACAGCCACGAAGAATTCCTTTCTGCTCATTGCTATTTGTCCTAAATCGTATATTATTTGATTGCGTTGGGCAAGTGCCTCACATCACAAACGCCCGTCTTGAACAATCAGCACCACAAAATTGAAAGGGGTTTTAATGACCTCGACAACCACAACCAGCGCCAACGCGTCTGCCAAAGAGCGTCGGCGGGTTTTGGCCGCAACAACCATCGGCACAGCCATCGAATGGTATGACTACTTTCTTTATGCATCAGTGGCCGGACTTGTATTCAACCAGGTCATGTTCGGCCCCCTCGAAGGCGGTCTGGCCAGCATCATTGCCTTTCTGACGGTGGGCATCTCATTCTTATTCCGCCCGCTTGGCGCCTTCTTGGCCGGGCACCTCGGTGACCGCTTGGGACGTCGCTGGGTTCTTATGGTGACGCTTTTTGCCATGGGTGGCGCAACCACCTTGATCGGTCTGCTTCCGACCTACGAGACTATTGGTTACTGGGCGCCAGTTCTTCTGATCCTCCTGCGTATCGTGCAGGGCGTTTCCGCCGGCGGTGAGTGGGGCTCCGCCGTTCTTCTGGCCGTTGAGCACGCACCACGTGAAAAGCGTGGCTTCTTCGGCGCGGGCCCCCAGATTGGTGTACCTATCGGTCTGCTTCTGTCATCTGGCGTGCTGTCTGTGATGAACTACATCGCTCCGGGCGATGCCTTCATGGAGTGGGGCTGGCGCGTACCGTTCCTACTCTCCATCGCACTGGTCGCTGTAGGCTACTTCGTCCGCATGGGCGTGGATGAATCTCCAGTCTTTGAGGAGATGTCTGAGCGCAAACAGGTTGAAGCTGAGAATCCAGCAAAGGTTCTGTTCAAGCGCTTTACCCCGCTGGTTATCGTCGCAGCCCTGGTCTTTGCCGGCAACGGCACCGTTGGTTACATGACCACCGGTGGCTACATCCAAAGCTATGCCTCCAACCCGGATGGCCCAGTCGGACTAGAGCGCGGCGATGTTCTCAACGCCGTCACCCTGTCTGCGGTGACCTGGATGCTATTTACCCTGTTTGCAGGTTTCATTTCTGACAAGATCGGTCGCCGCACCACCTACCTGATCGGCTTTGCCCTGCAGGCCATCGGCGCAGCAGCTCTCTTCCCACTGGTCAACACCGGCAGCTTGGGTATGTTGTACCTCGCGCTCGTCGCACTGACCGTCGGCCTGGGTCTGACCTACGGCCAGCAGTCAGCCATGTACGCAGAGCTCTTCCCAGCGTCAATCCGCGCTTCGGGCGTGTCCATCACCTACGCGATTGGCTCCGTCCTCGGCGGCGCCTTCGCCCCAATGATTGCTGCAGCCCTGGTTGAATCCACCGGCACCACCACCGCCGTATCCATCTACCTGGTCTCAGCCTGCGTCATCGGGTTCATCTGTGCCTTCCTGCTGCGCGAGCGCAAAGGAATTCCTCTGGATTCCGCACATGAAGAAGAACAGGCCGAAAACCACTTCATCTTCAGCAAGAGCTAAGAGCGCTTTCACCCCAATTGCCCCCGTTGCTTCCTTCAATCAAAGAAGAAGCTGGGGGCTTTCTTCTGGTCTCCACAGCCAATACTTCATTCACCCAGCAACACCCGCACGACACCACCCATAAAACAAGACCTGCAGTTTTGTTAAGTAAACCGGACTCAATACCACCTGTTTAGTGGGTCACTATTGCCAGTTGCGGCCGTATCATATATGATTTACCGCATAGGGTCTACGTCACAACAGCAACGTATCCAAGCGTGCAGTCACGTTCGCCTCCCTGAGGTCTCACACTCACATTGGTCGAGGACTACCCCCGATAGAGATTCACTCATCTAGATCATCTAAGGAGAGCCACATGCAGTTCCATCACAACGGCTATGTTTCAGAAGATCCTCGCGTCTTACCGGCCGAGGACTACGGAATTGACCGTCCAACCGAACTTCCGGATGAGATGGACGTCCTCATCGTGGGTTCTGGACCAGCTGGCATGATCGCTGCAGCACAGCTGTCCATGTTCCCGAACGTTCGAACCCACATCATTGAGCGTCGCCCGCACCGCTTGGAACTGGGCCAGGCAGACGGCATTCAGTCCCGCTCGGTGGAGACCTTCCAGGCTTTCGGCTTTGCTACTGAGATCACTGATGAAGCGTACGAGATCACTGAGATGTCCTTCTGGAACAAGGATCCAGAAAATCCAGAAAAGATCGTCCGCGGCGCACGCCCTCTGGATGATGAATTCGGCATCTCTGAATTCCCACACCTCATCGTGAACCAGGCACGCGTCTTGGACTACTTCGCACGCTTTGCCAAGCATGGCCCGGCGCGCATCACCCCTGACTACGGTTGGAAGTTCATCTCGCTCGAGGTAGGGGAGGGCGAGTACCCAGTTGCCGCAACTGTTGAGGATGAAGATGGCAACCAGCGCGTCATTCACGCGAAGTACGTGGTGGGCTGCGACGGCGCGCACTCCCGTGTTCGCAAGTCCATCGGCCGCACCATGGAAGGCGACAAAGCCAACCACGCATGGGGCGTTGTTGACTGCGTTGTAGAAACTGACTTCCCAGACTGGCGCACTAAGGCTGCTATCCACTCCAAGGCTGGCTCTTCCCTACACATCCCTCGTGAGGGTGGCTACCTCTCTCGCATGTACATCGACCTGGGTGAAGTTCCAGCAGATGATAATGGCAATATCCGCAACACCTCTGTTGAGACCATCATCAAGAAGGCGAATGAGATCTACGCGCCTTATAAGATTGACGTCAAGGAAGTTGCTTGGCACTCGGTTTATGAGGTCGGTCACCGCCTGGTTAATGCGTTCCATGACCATGAAGAGACCCCACGCGTCTTCCTCACCGGCGACGCTTGCCACACTCACTCCGCGAAGGCGGGTCAGGGCATGAACGTTTCTATGCAGGATGGTTTCAACATTGCTTGGAAGCTCGGCCACGTCCTAGAGGGCCGCGCGCCAGAGGACTTGCTGTGCACTTACCACGGTGAGCGTCAGCCAGCGGCGCAGAACCTCATCAACTTTGACCGCGAGTGGTCCACCTTGATGGCAACCCCAGTCGAAGAGCTGGAGGATCCAGAAGCAGTGGAGAAGTACTACGTGGATGCTGAGGAGTTCGCTGCAGGCATGCTCACCGAGTACGCACCGAATGCCATCGTTGCGGATTCTTCCCACCAGGACCTGGCTACCGGTTACCCAGTGGGTAAGCGCTTCAAGTCTTATGTGGCAAAGCGCCGCGCTGATGCGCGCCTGCTGCACATTGGCCACGAGCACGTTGCTGATGGCCGCTACCGCATCTACGTCTTCGCGGACCAGACCGCCCCAACTGCAGATGACAAGAACTCTCCAGTTGTGCAGTGGGCTGATGCCGTCACCGACACCGTTGCCAAGTACACCCCATCTGGCGCTGATGAGAACGCCTTGTTCGACATCAAGGTCATCTACCAGCAGCACCACCACACCTATGAGCACGCCGATGCCCCACGCATCTTCCGCCCGCTCAACGGTAAGTACAAGATCACCAACTGGGAGAATGTCTGGAACGCGGACAAGGACCAGGACATCTACGAGGCTCGCGGTATCTCTCGCGACGGCGCTGTCGTCATCGTCCGCCCTGACCAGTACGTCGGCGCTGTCTTGCCGCTGGATAAGCCTAAGCTTGTTGATGAATACTTCACCGGCAACCTGATTGCTCGCTAAATAAAGCGGCATCAACACCTAAACGCACCGAAGGACCGGAGCCTTTCACACACGGAAGGCTCCGGTTCTTTTTGTCCTTATCTTCAAATGGACAGAGAATGCGGCAGACCGCCATAGCAATCCGTGGTCCGCAATCCTTTCATGTCACACTGCCCGCAAAAAGTAATTCATTGCAGAAAGTACTTTAGTTCTTTGTTGTGGTTAACATGCATCATTACTCCTGAGTAGACTCACCTGCGTGCGCACAAGTTGGAAGATTTTAACCCGTGACCTGAAACGGCTTGGGCGAGTGCCCAAAGCCTGGATCATCTTGATCGGCATGCTTGTTGTCCCAGCGCTGTATTCCTGGTTCAATATTGCGGCCTTCTGGGACCCCTACGGCAATACAGAAAACATCAAAGTCAGCGTGGTCAATGAGGACCTAGGCGGTAATTCTGATGCCATTGGGCACTTAGATGTGGGTAAGCAAATAACCGAACAGCTGCAGGACAATGACCAACTGGGCTGGCAAATTCAAGACGCTCAGACCGCAGAGGACCAGCTCAGACGCGGGGATACCTATGCCACCATCATTATCCCGGAGAATTTCACCGCGGATCTATTAGCCATAACTGAAGGCACCTTATCCCGTCCCGCGCTGGAGTACCGGGTTAATGAGAAGTCCAGCGCCATTGCCCCACAGATCACTGATACCGGCGCTACCGGGGTCGATCAAGCAATCACCTCGGCTCTCAAGCAGGAGATAGCGAAGGCGGCCGCAACCACGATCAGTGATGAGGGTAAGTCTCTAAAGGACGCCATCATTGATGCACGCGATTCGACAAATTCTTCCTTCGGCGAAACCGCAGCGAACCTGCAATCCACACGTGGAGGATTGGATGATTTCGCCTCGCGCCTCAGCGAGGCTGAGACGTCCATGACCGGGGCCAAAGACACCATTTCTTCCATCGACCAAGCGCTGGTGGAGAGCCAGGATGCACTCACACAGGTCCAGGACCTGGCCGCCACCGTACAGTCGGAGATGGCCAACTTTACGGACCAGACCACATCAGCCTTCGTGGAGGGAACAACGGCAGTAGCGGAAGGGACGGCATCGGCACGCGCATCTGTTGCTGATATCAATGCCATGCTGCAGCAGACCAGCGGGCGGCTGGATACCGCAAGCAAACAAACCGGCGATGCCATCGCCGCTGGTGACGCCGCCATCGCGCAGGTTCAAGGCTTGCTCAATGACAATCGGCTTAGCCCGGATGTTGCCGCACCACTGGAAGAGACCTTGCAGCGTCTGGAGGCCGGCAACGCCGCGAGTGAGCAATTGATTGCCGATGTCTCCCAGCTTGGCTCCGACACCGCCTTCACCGTCGATGCCGTATCGCAGGCCGCCGATGCCATTGACACGGCTGCCCAGGATACTCAGACTGCATCGCAAGCATTGCGTGATGCAGTAGGCGGCGGGATTCCTGCGCTTAATAGCGCGCTGAGTAATTTAAGCTCTACTGCAGGAGCCTTCGCGGGCTCTTTGGAAGGCCAAAGGACCACCCTAGGGGAAGCGAATAACCTGATCGATGGGGTAGTGGCGCAGCTGGAATCTACCCGCGGGGCACTCGATGATTTCGATCTGACCCTGGCGGGCCTTGAGGACGACGTGCAAGATGTCCGCAGCGACATTCTGGCGTTGACTGCGTCCTCCAACTCTGAGGCATTGCGCACCGTTACCGGTCTTAATCCTGAAGACATCGGCGAATTCTTTGCCTCACCGGTGACCATCAACAGCGAACCGGTCTATGAGGTTAATTCCTATGGTTCCGCCATGGCTGGGCTCTTTACTAACCTGTCGCTCTGGATCGGCGCCTTCATGCTGCTGGTTGTCTTCCGCGTCGAGGTAGATACTGAAGGCCTCAAGCGCGTGAGCGTCCGCCAAGCCTATATCGGGCGGTTTCTGCTCATGGCAATAATGGTTGCGCTCCAAGCCATCATCGTGACCACCGGCAATCTCATCATTGGCGTGCAAACCGTGAATGCCGTCGCGTTCATCGGGACCGCTATCCTCGTCGGCTTGGCTTATCTCAGCATCATCTATGCGCTGGCTTCCACACTGGGATTAGTGGGTAAATTCATCGCCGTACTGCTGGTGATCATGCAGATCCCTGGCGCATCAGGGCTCTATCCCATCGAGCTCATGCCAGGATTCTTTAAAGCCATCTATCCATTCCTTCCCTTCTCCTACGGCATTGATGCTCTACGTGAGACCATCGGTGGGTTCTATGGCACCCACTACCTACAATTTATGGGCATGCTTGCGCTCATGGGGACCGTTGCCTTCATTCTTGGTGTCTTCATGCGTAAGAACCTGGGACATTTCAATATTGTCTTCAATCGTGAGATGGCAAAGAGCGAACTCATTGAATCTGAAAACGTTCAGGTGGTGGGCAATGGCTACCGACTCGCGGATATTGCCCGCGCACTCGAGGACCGCGAGGATTTTGCCAGGGGAATCCAGGAAGAAGCTGAACGCTATACCCGCCGCATCCACATCACCGCGGGCATCGGCGTAGCCGGCATCATCGCTCTCGCCATCGCCGCATGGGTAGTGCCAGATTCAAAGGCGCTGCTTCTAGGATTGTGGACTGCCTGGACTCTATTACTCATGGCTCTAGTCATCACCTTTGACTACATCCGTAAATCCCTCAAGCAGTCTGAAGAGATCGCACAGCTCGATGAGAAGGCTCTGCAGCAGTCCGTCTCTGCCCAAGCTGCTGGCCTGCACACCGTTGACATCGCCAATGCCAGCGGCACCAAGGAAGGGGAGAACTAATGCGCGATGCTCTTTCTGTCATCAAAAATGACATCACCAAAGTACGCCGCAGTGTGATGGCTTCTTGCCTGATTCTCTTTCTCATCCTCATTCCACTGCTTTTTACCTGGTTCAATGTGTTGGCCAGCTGGGATCCTTTTGGCAATACCAAAAACCTAAAGATTGCCGTGGCTAGTGAGGACACCGGATACACCAGCGATCTTTTCCCTATTGACATCAACGTTGGTGAGCAAGTGCTTTCACAACTTCGCGCCAATGACCAAATGGATTGGGTAATCACCGGCGCTGATGATGCCCTGGAAGGCACCCGATCCGGTGAGTATTACGCTTCCATAATCCTGCCGGAGTCATTTTCCGATGACATGCTGACTTTCTATGCCGATGGCTCTTCGCCAGCAGAGATTGCGCTGCACACCAATGAGAAAAAGAATGCGCTAGCGCCGACTATTGCTAATCAAGGAGCGCAAGGGCTATCCACGAGTATTTCTGAAACCTTTACCCGCACCGTGGGCGATGTCTCGCTGGGGCTGGTGACATCACTGTCTGATTTCCTTGATCAAGATGACACCCAGGATGCTCTGAACCGGATTGAAGCTCGCGCTGAAGGTTTACAAACGCAACTACGCAATGGCGCGCGCACCGCCCGAACCATGGGAGAGCTGGCCGAGTCCACCATTCCGCTGATAGAAAGTGCTCAACGCATCATCGATGCTCCGTTGCCTGAACTTCCTGAGACTGCACAAAGTAACGCCGGGGATATCACCGGTGCTTCCGATGCCCTCGATGGCGCACTATCCGCCACCCGCGAAAGCTATGTTGTTGTGGAAGAGCGCATCAATGCTCTCTACGAGACCGCCAATGTTTCACGTGAAACCCGTTCGGAAACACTGAATACTCTGGCCGATAATGTTCAACTCAACATCGATGCCTACCACGGTCTAAAGGCGACCGTTGATTCTCGAATTCGCCCGGTACTACCGGCCGAAGCTGCGACCTTACGAGGCCAACTCGATGAGGCCATCGCCGCGCAAGAAAGCGTCCGCGATCGCCTTCGTGCGGCCGCCGAGTCCGACAGCCCCGAGCGCCCCGATTTCTCGTCTCTAGACCAAGCGGCAAGCGCCATCGATGATGTTCGCAACTCCGGCATTCGCGATCAGATAAGTGAACTAGGGGAGACCCTGCGCGGAATCGGCGACACCATTGAATTGCCCGAGGGCAACATTGAGCTCAACACTGAGTCTTTAACCGGCGCCAGCCAAGCCTTGAACAATGTTGGCGATACCCTCGATGAAAACGCCACTAGCCTTAACGCTCTTCGTGACCGCATCAGCACCGCTGGCGAAACCGGTGACCTTTCTGAATTGGCCAACATGGTCGGCGATGACCCAGATGCCTTTGCCCAGATCCTAGCTTCACCCGTCACGGTTGACCGCCAAGCCATCTATCCGGTCACAAGCTTCGGCACTGGCATGACCCCGCTGTACACTACCCTCGCGCTCTGGGTTGGCGGCATCTTAGCCGCGGTGGCATTGCGTACCGATGTCGCCGCAAAGCTCACCAAGCGTCGCCGCACAAACGACGACGCTGTCGACGACTCTGAAGACACTGCCGTATCTGAGACGATCACCAGCGAGTCCAACAATCCAGAAGCAGAAACTGAACCCGAAGAGATCGGCCCTTTGGCGAAATACTTTGGACGCTACGGCACTTTCGCTCTCATTGGATTGGCCCAATCTACGCTGCTAACACTGGGCTTAATCTTCTTCGTCAAAATAGAACCGGCCCATCCATTCCTATTGGTGTTAGCCGGTTGGGTGACATCGATCATCTTCATGCTCTTGATTTATGCGTTCACGGTGGCACTAGGTAATGCTGGTAAAGCACTATCGGTGTTCTTGTTGGTCATTCAAATTTCCAGCGCCGGTGGTTCATACCCACTACAACTTCTTCCAGAGTGGTTCCAGAACATCAGTCCGTGGCTTCCAGCAACCTATACCGTTCGCGCATTCCGCGCTGCCATTGCAGGAATCTACCAGGCCGATTACTGGATTGCTCTTGCAACCTTGCTGCTGTTCATCATTCCAGCATTGATACTCGGCGTTGTGCTACGCAAGCCTTTTGCCAAATACACATCCAGCCTGAATGAAGCTCTGGCGAAGACCAAGATGATGTAGTTAGACTGGGAACTATCAGGAGATAGTCCCCATTTAAGGAGGAGCAACAATGGCAAAACTAAGCAACCTTAAGGTAGCCGTTATCTCAACCAATGGCTTCGAGGATTCTGAGCTAATCAGCCCAGTGGAGGCCGTCAAAGAAGCTGGCGCGGAAGTCACCATCATCTCTACCGAAGCCGCCACCATCACTGGTAAGAATGGCACCGAGGTTGCAGTGGACACCACGTCCGCAGCAGCTAATGCCGCAGATTTTGATGCGCTGATTCTTCCAGGCGGCACCGGCAATGCCGACAAGATTCGCATGGACGGCGATGCCGTAAAGTTTGTGGCTGATATCTTCGCAGCAGGCAAGCCCACCGGCGTCATCTGTCACGGCGGCTGGATTCTTACCGATGCCAATGTGCTTGAAGGCCGGACCCTCACCTCCTTCCCAAGCATCAAGACCGACCTGATCAACGCAGGCGCTACTTGGGTTGATGCGGAAGTCCACACCGATAACGGCCTGGTGTCCTCCCGCACCCCTGATGATCTACCAGCATTTAATGCGAAGATCGTCGAAGAGTTCGCAGAAGGTGAGCACTAAAAGCCGTAAGAGGCTTCCTTCTCTTCGCGGATCCTTTGATAGGTCTGCGTCAACACCACGGCATCTTCCACCATGCGGCCAAGTCGCTGGATGACATCGTGGTTTACTATTTCACCACGCAGTACATCCGCGCTTTCGACGAATACATAGGGCTGAACAAGTTGGGCCTTCATGTACGTCAGGATCGGTTGAAGCTGCTGTGCCAACACCAAATAGTGCTTGGCAGATCCTGCGGTAGCGAACATGCCAACGACTTTGTCTCGGAAGGCGTTGGCTGGGAGTACATCAAAGACATTCTTTAGTGCCGCAGGGATTGAAGCTTGGAAGATAGGTGTGCCGATAATGAGCGCATCCGCTTCCATAATTTCGCGCGCAATCCGACCCGTATCACCCGTGTATTCCAGGTAGTTGCGACCATCGGCAAAAACCATTTCGACTTCCGCTAAATCAATAACGTGGACATCAATCGTCGAGTCATATTCATCGAATTCCTGCTGCAAACGGTTAATGACTGTTCGAGTTGTGGTGCCCACATTCGAACCAGAAATCAGTACGACACGCACTAGTCTTCTCCTTCGGTGTTCTCATTAAGGCTGTTCTTAATGCTGGTCTTGTCTGTGGACTCTCCCGATGACTTCAACGGGGTAGTCGCGGTGTGTTTGCGGATAGCAGGCAGAATTTCCTCACCGAGGATGTCAATCTGCTTCATAACGTCATCAAATGCGACGCCGCCAAAATCAATCTGGCCAATATAACGCTGGTGGCCAAAGACCTCATGCTGGTGCAAGATCTTCTCAATCACCTGCTGTGGGCTGCCGAGGTTCGCGATACTCATTGGGTCCACGCTTTGGGCATACATTTGCTTGGACATGCCTTGGCCGTTGACACGAATCATGCCTTCATTCGTGTGGTAGTACGTATTTTGCAACGCCTTCTGGGAGGTTTCTGCCACATGGAAAAAGCCCGCAGTAGTAATCGGGAGCGTATAAGGGTCATAGCCTGCATGTGCGGCTGCCTGACGGTACGCATCAACAGTGCGGCTGAAAATAGAGGTGGTTCCGCCAAGGTGGGCCATGACCATGGGCACTCCAGCAAGACCTGCCTTAATGGCGCTTCCGGGCGCACCTCCAACTGCACGCCAGATGCGAAGGCGTTCCTCAGCTGGGCGTGGGATAACTTCAGCGTCATTAAGCGGCGCTCGGAATTTACCTGACCAGGTCACGGATTCCTCACGGTTGATCTGAAGCAATAGTTCTAGTTTCTCCTCATAGAGTTCTTCATAATCCCGCAGGTCATAACCTAGGAGTTCAAAGAGTCCCACCCGAGATGCCCGACCAGCAACAAGCTCAATGCGGCCATCGGAAATGAGATCCAGCGTGGAGAAATTCTCATAAACCCGAACTGGGTCCGAGGTACTGATAATCGTTGATGAGCTACCAATGCGCATCGTCGAAGTCGCTTGCGCGATTGCTCCTAGGATGACCGCGTGGGCCTGGGATGCAAAGTACTCTTGATGCGATTCACCAAGGCCAAAGAAGTCTAGCCCTGCCTGCTCGGCGGCTTGGGCATAGCGAATGAACTCATGAATTCGCTCTTTGGGACTCACCCGTGAGCCATCAACAGGGTTCGGGAGATGATCACCGAGTGTGTAAATACCGATTTCTAAGCCTTGACCTTTGTCAAAGCCAAATTCGTGCATAGGGTTAGATGCGACAGTCACGGCGGTTCCTTGTTCAGTTCATTGAAGGCGTTTACTAACTAATTCAATGAGTAGCTCAGAGTGAACATTCCCTCTACTTCGCCATTGTGACATGTCACCTAACCCGAAAGGGGGCAACCTCACAGAAAACTCTTGTGGGGTTGACCCCTGGAAAAGTCGGACTAATTAAGAAACCGACTCAATAGCCTTAAGGAGAACATCTGTCTCGAAGGCAGTCGTGGACGTAATTCGGATGCCCTCGGGGAATGCGCGGACAAGGACGCCGGCATCGGCAAGCAAGGCGGCAAGCTCTTGTGGCTGCTTGGAAAGCGCATCCTTAGGGCACCAAACGAAGTTAGCCTCAGAAGGGATTGCACCCCACGCAGACAAGGCGTCGACGATACGGGCGCGCTCGATGACGGCTTCATCTATACGCTCTTTAAGCTCTTCCTTCGCCTCCAACGCGGCAACAGCGCCAGCCTGCGCAACCGAGTTCACGGAGAAGGGGATAGCCACCTTGTTAACGGCCTCGATAATGTTCTGCGGGCCGAAAGCGTAGCCCACGCGCGCGCCAGCCAGGCCATAAGCCTTAGAGAACGTACGCAGGCCAACAACGTTGTCATACTTTGTGATGACTTCCGTAGCAACGGGCTGGTTCTCAGCACGGTTGTACTCAAAATAAGCCTCATCCAGTCCAACCACGATGTTGGAAGGAATCTTCGCCATGAAAGCTTCAAATTCATCATTGGAAATGGTGGTACCCGAAGGGTTATTTGGGTTGCAGATAAAAATGAGGCTGGTCTTTTCAGTAACCGCTGCAGCAATGCCCTCTAGATCGACTGCCTGCCCCGCCGTGAGCGCTACTGGGACAGGAGTTGCGCCGACGACCTGCGCGAAGATCGGGTAAGCCTCAAAGCTACGCCATGGGAATACAACCTCATTGTCAGCGGTCGTGGTTGCCTGCACAAGCTGCTGGCACAACGCCGAAGAACCTGCACCGACAGCAGTCTGTTCAAACTCCACGCCCAAGTGCGCTGCCAACTGAGTACGTAATTCCACCGCTCCCATATCCGGGTAACGGTTCACGCCCGCTGCCGCTTCAGACATTGCTTTAGCTGCAGCCGGTAGTGGGGCGAGAGACGATTCATTGGATGACAACTTGACGGCATCATCCATGCGCGCGCCAGGAACGTACGCTGGAAGGCTTTCGAGATCTTTTCTGATCATTTCTTTAAACTCACCTTTTCTCTTGTGCCAAATATGACGAGCGATGTCATCAACGGATAGCTCCATCCTAGTCCGTGGATGATCCGTCCCACCTTATGGATTGCGGGGGCCGCGTGGACCGAAGTCAAACTCCGCAGTCATTGGGCCAAAGGCCTTCAGCCCCTGTGGCGCGTCCTTGGCGTCGAGATGGACTTCTAAGAAGGCACCTGCATCTGAGTTGCTGATCTGCTTTAGAGCCTCCTCGAGCTCGCCTTCGGTGCGTGCCTGATAGGACACCATGGTTGTATCCGGCACGAAGACCTTCGGCAGTTCGGCGTACTTCCAATCGGCGATGTCGTTGTACTTCTCATCCATGCCCAGGATGTAACGCTCGATGGTGTAGCCTTTGTTGTTGACCAGAACGATGATTGGCCTTAGGTCCTCACGCAAGATGGTAGACAATTCCTGCGCGGTGAGCTGGAAGGAACCGTCACCAATAAACAGCACGTGGCGGCGCTCGCGATTAGCCAACATACTGCCCAGTAGGGCCGGAAGCGTGAAGCCGATAGCGCCCCAGATAGGGGAGTTGATGTACCGAGCACCCTTGGGCAAACGCTCCGGAGTCAGACCAATGTGGGAGGTTCCTGATTCCGCGATGACGGTGTCATCTTCTTCCAGAAAGCGAGCAAACCGTGGCCACATACGCGCATGCGTCAGCGGTGCCTTCTCATCGATCTCCCACTCGTCATAGACAAATGGTTCCTTCTTCTTTTTCCGGGAAGCCTTCGTACGTGCGATGAGTTCATCGAGGAACTCCAGAGTATTGATACCGGTGTAGAACTCACCACCAACGTTGACGTGCTGGTCGCCGAAATTAATGATTGCCTCATCCGGCAGGTGGTGGGTAAAGGAACCGGAGTTCACCTCAATAAAGCGCGGGTTGGTGGTAAAGAGCAGGTCAGAGGACTCAACGGTCTTCTGCACGCCCGGCGCGGAAGCCTTGCCATTGTAGGAGCCCAAGAACAGGCCGTCGCACTCGGACAGCGAGGCCTTTCCTGAGGTTAACTGAGAATAAGGAATTTGCAGCTTATCCACCAAGGTGCGGAACTTTTCCGTGAAACCGTGACGGTCAGTGTCCTGGTCAAACAGGAATACTGGTTTCTTGGACTCAGCGATGCGCTCGAGCACATGGGTGACAGCAGCCTCGAGGCGCTCCGGATCAGAAGAAGGAAGCTTCCTGTTGAATGGCGCATCTGGCGCTTCGATCTCCAGGTGCGTGATATCGGATGGAATTTGAATGTGCACCGGGCGCTTTTCGCGCAGACAGATGTGCAGGGCGCGGTCGACTTCTTCGACGACATTCATCGGCGTTACTCGCACGGCAGTGCCCGTAAACGGTGCGATGGCATCCAGCATGTTTTCAAAGTCGCCATCAGCCAAAGAGTGGTGGAGGTTCCAGCGATACTCGGTCGAGTACAGCGGGGGAGCGCCTGCCAATGACACCATGGGGACGTGCTCAGCGCGTGCGCCGGCAATACCGTTGAGAGCCGAAAGCTCACCCACGCCATAGGTGGTCAAAAGCGCACCCACGCCATGCTGCCGGCCATAGCCATCCGCGGCATAAGCGGCGTTGAGCTCATTACACGCACCGACAAACTCAATATCTTCCGCATCATTAATTTGCTCAATGAAGCTTAAGTTGAAGTCTCCTGGCACACCGATGATGTGCGAAATTCCCAACTCCTTGAGCCTGCTGACAATGAAATCACCAACTGTGGTGCGCATATTTTCCTCCATGAATCACGCTTGAACATGCCGCTTTGAGTGCATTAAGCACCTCACTATCCACCATTGTGCTTCACATCACTTTCAATGTCACTAGACAAAACGCACGAACTTCTTCGACATATGTCAAAGTGTGGAAGACTTTGACCATGGCCAGCACTCAACGACATTCATCTCCTGACATTGAGACCCCGGGGCTGCCACCCGCGGCGGCACAGCTGGGTGAAATCCAGACATTGATTGATGAGCTCGCGCATAAGCTTCAACGATCCGTACAGGTGGATACACCCGCGTTCTACGCGTTTTGCTCAAGCCCACAGTACGGCGAAGTGGACAACGCGCGCGTGTTCAACGTGCTGCACCGAGCACCCGACCCGGCACCCATTCCGTGGTTGGTAGAAAACGGAGTGCAAATATCCCGCCAACCGGTTCGGCTTCCTTCCCATGAAGAATTCGATCTCTTGCCCAGGCTCTGCGTTCCTCTATGGGACGGGGACACTCTCTGTGGGCACATTTGGGTCATCGATGCACCGCAACTTGCCGTGGATGAATTGGAGGTCATCCGCGGCTATTGCCAGCCGATCATTGATTTGATGGCTGCACGCAATGAGACTTCTATCCGACGCGTGGCAAATATGCGTGAGATTACCCGTGATGTCCTATTGGGATTAGACGGGTCTTTGGCACAGGCAGTTGATAACAATCTCTTTCCACGCAAAGGAACCATCAGGGTCCACCAATTGACCATTGAGGATGCCACGAAGGATTCACCTCGGACGCCGGGCGCGGATGCTCCGGAGCGTTTGATGCTGGAGCTATTGCGCTTTCGTGGGCGCAGGCCATACCTACTTAATGACACCCACGATGGTCTCACCATCATTGAGCGCGCCGATGACGATGAGGTTTCCGAAGCACTCTTTGACACCGTCCGCGCGGCTGCAGTAGCTGTCGGCGCTGACATTGTTTCACGTGGAACCTCGATCATGAATGAGCTCAGCGGAGCTCGCAATAGCGCCCGGCGCGCAAGTTTTATGGCTACCGTGGCAGCCTTGCGGGGAATTCCACACCTCACCTGGGAAGAGGCTGGAGCATGGCGGCTGCTGCTCGGTTGGGAACTTACATCCGCAACAGTTGCGGCTATATCTCCAGCAGCGGCACAACTCATTGCACAAGAATCAGAAATTATCTGGCAATCGGTACTGGAGTACCTCGATCACGCCCGCAATGTCACCACCACTGCGGAGAAACTCTTCATCCACCGGGCGACATTGCACTATCGCTTGGAAAAAGCCCGTGCACTCATGCCACAAGGCACACTGGATGATGGCTGGACCAGCGCCTGCCTGCATGTCGCTCTCCGCTTACACGCAGCCCTTGACCAGTAGCCTTCCCTTAACAAGATTGGGCACTAGTGGGTTTCATGTGGCAGTCCCAGCGGCACCACCTCTGATCGGGAAGAGGTTGTCTTCGTCGCCGTAGTGAGAACAACCAACGATAGGGCGATAGCGAAAAGTCCGAGCCAACCAAACATCGGCAAGCGCTCGCCCACAATGACAACGGCCAGCACCGCGGCCAAGGCAGGCTCAGCAAGCGTGATGGTGGTGGCCGTACTGGGACTTACTTTGCTCAGTCCATAACCAAAGAGCACGTAGCCAATAAACATGGGCACGAGTGCCATGTATGCACCAACCGCAAAGTTCTGCGCGCTTGCTAGCAGTGGCGCACCAGTAATCAGCAAAACCGGAACAAGGGCCAAACCGCCAAGCCCGAAGATGGACCCCATCGCGGCAGCGCGACCAATGCCGCGACTCATCATCTGATAAGCGCTCCAGGAGTACAGCGCATAGGTCACGCCAGCGACTAGCCCTAGACCAACCCCACCGATAGTCCCCGCCATGCCATCTGGTGCATCGCTCATCTTGGCAACACACAACACGGCGCTACCGCCAATGCCCAGAACTGCTGCGGCCATCCAGCGGTGGGTGGGGCGGCGGCTATCGATGAGCCATTCCATCACTCCAGAAGCGATTGGCGCAGATCCCAAGGAAACCACTGTGCCCACGGCAACACCGGCGAGGTGCATGGAGCTGTAAAACACCAGGGGATAGATGAAGACACCTAGGGCACCAATGAGGATGAGGCGCGTTTGTTGACGTAGGGCAATGTGGTGCCGGTGGAGATCGGGAATAGCAATAAGTCCTTGGAGTAAACCACCCACGCCGAGGGCTGCCGCGCCAATTGCAAGCGGGCCGACATCAGGCGCAAAGGTTGCCGCGGTACCAGTGGTACCCCAAAGGATGGCTGTCACCATGATCGCCGCAACGCCGGCAAGAGAGCTCTGTGCGGGGACGGCGCTGCATCACGATGTCACTGGGTTCCATGCTTCCTCCCACACCCTGCTAAACATAATCTGCACCTTGTGACCAACGCCGATTTGAAAGCCTCGCGCCGCAGGACAAGCTTTAGCTCGCCATCCTACTAAGCATCTTCATTCGCTGGGTTTCACGTGAAACATAGGTCCGGCCCTCCTCGCTTAAGGCAAGGAGGGCCGGACCTATGTGAAACAGAGATGAAAAGGAAAAGGGGCGAAAGGAACTACACCTACTGAAGCATCGTGCGGTCAGAGGCTTCAGCTTTGATCTTGGAGAACTCAGCCATGAGGTCTTTTACCGTCAAGTGCTTCTTTTCCTCTTCTGACGCCTGGTAGATGATCTGGCCATCGTGCATCATAATCAGGCGGTTGCCCACCTGAATTGCTTGCGCCATGTTGTGGGTGACCATCAGCGTGGTGAGCTTGCCCTGGGAGACAATGCGTTCAGTCAGAGTTGTGACGAGCTCTGCGCGCTGCGGGTCAAGAGCAGCGGTGTGCTCATCCAGCAACATGACATCTGGGTTAGTAAATCCGGCCATAAGTAGGCTCAGGGCCTGGCGCTGCCCACCAGAGAGAAGACCCACCTTAGCCCCCATGCGGTTTTCCAGCCCTAGCTCCAGGGTCGTGAGTTGCTCACGGAAGAAGCTCCGGCGTTTAGCGTTGAGCCCTAAGCTCAACCCACGGCCTTTTCCACGCAAATACGCGAGCGACAGATTTTCTTCGATAGTCAGGTTCGGGGCGGTACCTGCCATGGGGTCCTGGAATACACGGCCAACAACCTTGGCACGCTTGTGTTCAGGTTGGCGGGAGACATCCTTGCCCTCAATCGTGATGGAACCGGAATCTGCGATGAGACGTCCAGAGATCGAGTTGAGCAAGGTGGACTTGCCCGCACCGTTGGAACCAATCACGGTGACGAAATCACCGGGCGCAAGGTCCAGGGAGACATCGACAAGCGCTTTGCGTTCATTCGCTGTGCCGGGGAAGAAGGTCTTGGAAATGCCGTTAATCTTAAGCATTCAGCCTCCTTCCCGCAATCTTTGGCGCTTTGCCCGTGATCTTCGGCAATAGCAATGCGGCGATGACCAAGAGCGCGGTAATCAGTTTCATGTCATTCGGGTTCAGGCCAACAGTCAATGCCGCATAAATGATGAGGCGGTAAAGCACTGCACCGAGCGCCACCGAACCCACAACCAGCCAGAGGCGACGCTGCGGGATGACTGCTTGACCCACGATGACGGATGCCAAACCAACCAGGATGAGACCAACACCCATGGAGATATCCGCAAAGCCCTGGAATTGGGCGATGAGAGCACCACACAAACCAACCAGGCCATTAGAGAGAGCCAGGGTCAATGTCTTGGTGAAATCGGTGGATACGCCGAAGGAGGTAATCATCTGCTGATTATCACCAGTAGCACGCAGCGCTAAGCCCAAATCGGTGGACAGGAACCACACGATGATCATGACCAAGATAGCCGCGCCAACGATAAGCATGCCGACACCCACCCAGGTGCCCATGATGCCATCCAGAGGAGTGAACACAGAGTCCTGGCTCAGCAGTGGAATATTCGCACCACCCATGATGCGCAAGTTGATGGACCACAGACCAATCATGGTCAAGATACCGGCCAACAGGCCATCAATCTTGCCTTTGGTGTGCAGCAGACCAGTGATACAGCCGGCAATGAAGCCAGCGGCAAAACCGACGAGTGTGGCGATGAATGGATTAACGCCATTCGTAATGAGAACGCCAGCGGCGGCCGCACCAGTGGTGAAGCTGCCATCAACGGTCAGGTCGGGGAAATCAAGAACACGGAAGGTGAGATAGACTCCCACCGCCATCACGGCGTAGAGGAGTCCAAGCTCAACTGCACCGATCATACGGTCTCAGCCTCTTCCAAAATTGCCTCAGGAATCTCAATACCCTGAGCTTCAGCTGCCTCTGGGTTAACCACATAGGTGAATTCATTAGCGGTCTCCACCGGGGTGGATGCTGGCTCTTCACCATTCTGGAGGATGCGCAAAGCCATCTCACCGGTCTGGCGGCCAAGCTGCTCATAGTCAATACCCAAGGTTGCTGCCGCGCCACCTTCAACGGTGCCGGCTTCAGCGCCGATAACTGGGATCTGGTTGTCATTAGCAACGTTGACCAAGGATGCGATGCCGGATACGACCATGTTGTCAGTAGGAACATAGATGGCATCCACGTCACCGAGCGCTTGGACAGCCTGAGGGATTTCGGTTACGGAGGTAACCGTCTGGGAGGTGACGTCCATGTCAGACTCTTCAGCCACGGTGGTCAATTCATCCACCTGCACCTGGGAGTTGACCTCGCCAGAGGCGTAAACCACACCGATGGTTTGCGCGTCGGGCACCAACTCCTTCAGCAGATCCACCTGATCAGAAATCGGCGCGATGTCAGACGTACCCGTGACATTGCCGCCGGGCGCATCATTGGATTCCACCAAGTCGGCTGCCTCAGGGTCGGTCACAGCTGTAAACAGTAGGGGAGCGTCGCTAATGGATTGTGCCATCGCCTGCGCGGCAGGGGTCGCGATGGCCAAGTAGAGGTCATGGTCAGCATTTGCCATCTGCTGGGCGATGGTCACCGCAGTGGACTGCTCACCATTGGCGTTTTGTTCATCCCATTCCACCTCAACGCCTGCTTCTTCAAATGCAGCTTTGAAGCCGACGGCACTGGCGTCCAGTGCCGGGTGCTGGACCAGCTGGTTGATACCGATGGAGTAGCTTTCGGCGGCGTCATCGCCACCTGCGGCGTCGTCGCCAGCGGCAGCATCATCGCCACTTTCTGATGAACAGCCTGCCAATACCAACGCAGACGCCGAGAGCGCCGCGATGATGGTCTTGGTGCGGGAAGGCTTTGAGAAACGAATGTGTGTCATGTGAGAGCTTCCTTATGTGTCGAAGGGAAGTCACAGGCAACTTCAGCCAATCAAGCCGAACAAGATCCAATGGATAAAGCCTTGCTAATCTGCGGCTGAAAGTTCCCTATGTAAAACCAGTACGGTAGCTCTAAACCTAGCGTTTAAGCAGGGCTTTCAATACGCTTTCGGCAAACTAATTCCGCAGCCACTGTCGACGACGGAGACACTTGCGTAATGCAAGTCACATAACACGCAGCTCATGAGACTGCCACACATTTATTCAGACCCCGATTTAACTGTCCTAACGGTCAGTAAGGAATTCTTAAATCAACCCCAGACGGGGGCATGACCAGTCGGTCATGCCCCCGTCATGCAGAACGTAGAGGAAACGATTAAGGAGCGGAAGCCGCTTCAAGCTGCCGCACATAGGCACGGCTGTACTTAATCACATTGAACGCGGTAACGACCCATGTCGCCCCCACCACCAGGGTCCCCAGGACTGCACCGTTGGCAGCCAGGCCGCCCAAGCTCACGGAAATGAGCAGAAACCCGAAGGTGAGGCGCCTCAAATAATTCTTCTCAACCCACATCTTGCGACTCCTTTACCCCTCTACGTAATACATCCAAACCTACTCTCAGCCCGAGATATCAGGCCCTCATGGGGGAGTTCCAAGCCCGGCAACTAACTCCGTACTCAACATAGTAGTTAACTCCGTACTTTTACTGAGAAGTACTATGTTGAGTACGGAGTTAAGTACTATGCTCATAAACGTGCACTACAGAGTCATTTTTACAACAGTTTCCGGTTCCATGCTGGGGAGAAATGCTGAGTTAGCAAGTACCAAGTTTTGGGTAGCTAGCGGGATTCAGAACTAGATTCCCGAAGTGAGTTAAGCACGCGACTGAGACGATTTAGACAAGATACCCGCGCATATTCCACTGTCTTTTGATGGCCGTTTATCAGCGATCGTAGACCTCGCGGCGGTGTCCAGCACGAACAACGGTCACCACCAGCTCGGCATCGAATACGTCGTAGATCACGCGGTAATCGCCAACATGGATGCGCCACGCGGTCTGTTCCCCAGAGAGCTTTTTAACGCCATGGGTCGGGGCTCTTCCCCACTGTAGCCATGTGTCAACAGTGGCATGATATGCAACTATGTACACGCGGGGCTTTTCGCCACCCGGTTTGATTCAATGCCTGAACACATAAGGGCACTGCCATCACCAAGGCAGCTTCTAAGCTTTGGTTCGTACGGGAATACGGGGTACGAAGCTCAGTACTCCGCACTTCGGGGGTGCAGCAAGAATAATTTTCGGGATCCAGATCCCATTCTTTGAAAGGTAGTGCTACAGTGTTCATCATGAAGAACTTAAGCACCTTAAACACTTGGTGGTGGCGCGCGTAATCCGCGGGCCCTCTTAAGCTTCCTTTTCTCAAGCTTTACCCAATAAACAGGCTCGCAGTGTTGCGGGCCTTTCGTTGTCTTAAACGGACAACTAACCGGCGTAGACCGCGGCACTGAAGAGTTATAAACACCCTTTAACCTCTTAAAAACCACAGTCGCGAAAGAAAATTAACACGCTATGACCGGATTTCATACCGCATCACAGCAGCTGCCATACACAACAGATGCAGCCGCACTCTTTGATGCTTTAGCTACTCAACATGACTCCATGCTGCTGGAATCAGCAGACATTGAGTCCAAGAAAAACGTCCAGTGCCTGGCCGTTGTTGACGCTGCTCTCAAAGTCACGTGCCACGGGCAGCGTGTAAAGACCACGGTTCTTAATAGCACCGGGGAAGCAATCCTTAACCGTCTGGAAGAGCAATTATCCGATTACGTGATTGCGCCAGGGGAATTTAAATTTACCCCCTCCACAGACAGTGATGAACGCCGTCGCCTGAAGGCCATTTCTAATGCAGAGGTTCTGCGTAAACTGCAGCTAGATGCAGGTTATGAACATAAGATGCTTCCTTTCTTAGGCGGCGGCTTTGCTTATGACTACCTCGATACCTTTGAGGTTCTTCCTGAGGTCACCGATGGTGAGAATGAATACCCAGACTATGAGTTCATCGTTGCGCAGACTCTGCTGCACGTGGATCACCTCAACCAGAACATAGTTCTGCACGGCGTTGATGTGGATGAATCTGCACTTCAAGCACGCCTAGATGCGCACCTCGCTTCAGCAGAAGCACTCGTGAATGCACCAGCCGATGCGGACAGCACCAATGACGCAGGTGAGCAAAAGACCGTGCAGGTCACTGCCGATATTCCGGATAAGGACTTCCGCAAGCACGTGGTTGAGCTGCAAAACAACATCTATGAGGGCGATATTTACCAGGTCGTTCCGGCGCGGTCCTTCAGCATGGACTGCCCAGATGCGTTTGCTGCATACCGGAAGCTGCGAGAGACCAACCCTTCTCCTTATATGTTCTATATCCGCGGCGCGGATTATGAACTCATTGGTGCATCCCCAGAGTCGAACCTGAAGTTCTCCGCTGATACCCGTGAGGTGCAGCTTTACCCCATCGCAGGTACGCGCCCGCGTGGTGCCACGCATGAGCTGGACATTCGCAATGAGCTGGACATGCGCACTGATACCAAGGAAGTTGCTGAGCACACCATGCTGGTGGACTTAGCACGCAATGACCTGGCCCGCGTCGCGGTTCCCGGAACCCGTCGCGTCGCCGACCTGCTGCAAGTGGACCGCTATTCCCGCGTCATGCACTTGGTCTCCCGCGTGGTGGCGGAACTCCACCCAGACTTTGATGCGATTGATGCCTACCGCGCATGCATGAACATGGGCACTCTTACCGGTGCACCGAAGTTACGCGCCATGGAATTGGTTCGCCATACCGAGAAGAAGCGCCGCGGTTCCTACGGTGGGGCAGTGGGGTACCTGCGCGGCGATGGCTCCATGGATAACTGCATTGTCATCCGTTCCGCTTACATCAAAAACCAGACGGCCATTGTTCAGGCGGGTGCTGGCGTTGTCCGTGACTCCGTTCCACAATCTGAAGCCGATGAAACTTTGCACAAGGCATACGCGGTTCTGCACGCGATTGCCGCCGCTGATAACGCCACCCTGGAGGTCATCCGATGAACAACCCAAAAGTTGTACTGATAGATAATCACGATTCTTTCGTTTATAACCTTGTTGATGCCCTCTCCGGCTATAACACCGTGGTTATGCGCAATACCGTCACTGTGACGGAAATCCTGGATCAGAACCCAGACATGATTGTGCTCTCCCCAGGCCCGGGTCACCCGACTGATGCCGGTTGCATGATGGAGCTCATTGACACCTGCCTGGGCAAGATCCCCATCCTGGGCATCTGCCTCGGATTTCAGGCACTGCTGGAATATCACGGTGGGAGAGTGGCACCGTGTGGTCCGGTCCACGGCTCCACAGACACCATGTTCCTCACTCAGGCGGGCGCGAAACATCCTGTCTTCGAAGGACTGACCACTGATGTGGAACCAGACCAACCCAACTATGTGGGAACCCACGTTCCAATTGCGCGCTATCACTCACTCGGTTGCGTGAATCTGCCTGAGGGCCTGCACGCACTCGGTTTCATTGATGACATCATCATGGCCGCTGAGACCGATGACAGCATGGCACTGGGTCTGCAATTCCACCCTGAGTCAGTACTCACTCCAGCCGGTCCCATCATGCTGGAGCGGTGCATCAACAAGCTCTTGCAATCTCAACCACCTGCGCCCGCACTTCATTAACGCCACGTTAAACCGCATTTATTAGAGTATCTATTAGTAACTAGAAAGGACACTTAAGCTCATGGCAACACAGCTCGACGCTTTGATGAAATTCCTGGATAATCACGAACCAACGGTGGAGGAGGCCTATGAGGTCTTTTACCCACTGACCAATGGTGAGTATGACGATATTCAAATCGCAGCATTGCTGGCCACCATCCGCACCCGCGGGGAGACCTTCGCGGACCTGGCTGGCGCCGCCAAGGCATTCATTAACGCATCCCGTCCCTTCCCAATCACCGGCGAGGGCATCTTGGACTCAGCAGGTACCGGTGGCGATGGCACCAATACCATCAATATCTCCACCGGCGCATCATTGGTTGCGGGCGCAGGCGGCGCGAAGGTCATCAAGTGCGGTAACCGTTCGGTTTCCTCCAAATCCGGCTCCGCGGATGTACTTGAGGCTTTAAATATCCCACTTGATCTGGACGTCGATCGTGCGGTCCGCCAATTCGAAGAGTCCGGCTTCACCTTCCTCTACGCTCCGGCTTACCACCCAGCGGTTGCTCACGTGATGCCGGTTCGCCGCGCTATCAAGGTGCCAACCATCTTCAACTCTCTGGGCCCTATCCTTTCTCCAGCACGCCCTGAATTCCAGATCATGGGCGTTGCCAACCCGGAGGCAGGCCGCACCATCGCCGAGGTCTTCAAGGAACTTGGCCGCACCCGTGCCATCGTCATGCACGGCGCAGGCACTGATGAAATCGCAGTCCATGGCCCAACCCAGGTCTGGGAACTGCGCGACGGCGAGATTTCTGAATACACCGTCAACCCGGAGGACTTCGGCGTAGCCACCCACCAGCTGTCGGATCTAACCGGCGGTGATGGCAAGGAGAACGCTGAGCACCTGCGCCGCATCTTTGACAACACCGCGCCAGATGCACACCGCGACGCGATTGCGGCTAATGCTGGTGCCATGTTCTATCTGACCGGCCGTGCAGACAGCTTCAAGGAAGGCACCGATAAGGCTTTGGGCTTGCTTGCCGATGGCACCGTGAAAGATTGGTTGCAGCGTCACGAGGAGGCCAACTATGCCAAATAATAATGAGAAGTCGGGACTACCAACGGTCCTCGAGAACATTGTTACAACCCGCCGTACGCACCTAGAGGACATCGCTAAGCGCATTGCTCACGTGGATGTGGATAGCCTGCCGCGCTCCACGCGCTCGCTTTATGACAACCTGCATGGCGCGACCAATGCATTCATCATGGAATGCAAGTCTTCCTCACCATCACTCGGTCTGATTCGTGAGCATTATGAGCCAGGTGCCATCGCGCGCATCTACTCACGGTATGCCGCGGGTATCTCCGTGCTCTGTGAGCCAGAGAAGTTCGGTGGCGATTATGACCACCTGCAAACCGTCGCGATGTCTTCACACCTTCCGGTACTGTGCAAGGACTTCATCGTGGATGAGGTCCAGATTCACGCCGCCCGCTACTTCGGCGCTGATGCCATCTTGCTCATGCTCTCCGTTCTTAATGATGAGCAGTACACCCGCCTGCAGGATGAAGCACATCGCTTCGGCCTGGACGTGCTTACTGAAGTTATCAGCGAGGAAGAAGTAGAGCGTGCCATTCGTCTGGGTGCAAAGATTTTCGGCGTCAACCACCGCAATCTCCACGACCTCAGCATCGATCTCAGCCGTTCCAAAACCCTGGCAGCATTGCTTCCCGATGACGCCGTGGTAGTTTCCGAGTCCGGCATCCGTAATAACGAGACGGTACGCGCGCTTGGCGGACACTCCAATGCTTATCTGGTCGGCTCACAGCTCACCTCGACACCCGACATCGATAAAGCAGCACGCGAACTGGTCTATGGCCACAACAAGGTCTGCGGACTCACCACGTGGTCTGCTGCCCAGGCCGCCCGCGCGGCGGGCGCTGTCTACGGCGGTCTCGTTTTCGAAGAAGCTTCTTCGCGCAATGTTTCACGTGAAACCGCCGAAGATATCATCGCCCACGAACCAGACCTGGACTACGTCGCGGTCTCTCGACGCACCAAGGGCTGGGCTGAGCTTGCCGACATCGAGGGCGTGACCGCGCTACAGCTCCACGCGCCTTACCAAGGCAGTATCGAAGCCGAGCTCGACTTCATCCATGCAGTCGTTCAAGAAGTCAAGGACGCTGGAATCACCGTGGCTTCCACCAAGGATGAGGACCTCGACTTCGGTGCGGAGCAGGAGAGTGGTCTACAAATCTGGCGTGCAGTCTCTATGACCCACGCTGATGGCCCCGCGCTCGCGCAGGCGCTGATCGAGGATAAGGCAGTCGATCTCGTCGTGCTGGATTCCGGCGACGGCGGCACGGGCACCAGCTTTGACTGGACCACGGTTCCTCAAGAGGTTCTGGGTTCCGCACTCTTGGCTGGCGGCATTGCCCCTCAGAATCTGGAGGAGGCTCTCAAGGTTGGCACCCTCGGCGTTGACCTGAACTCTGGGCTGGAAACAAAAAAGGCCGTGAAAGACACCGGCCTGATTGCCCGCGCATTCGATATCATCCGACACTTTCACTTTTAAGGACATTTCCTCACAATGACTGAATCAACCAAGCCGTCGGAGACCTTGCTTCCGGCGTACTTCGGAGAATTCGGCGGACAATTCGTTCCCGAGTCTCTCATCCCAGCTCTTGATCAGCTGGAGCAGGCCTTCGTCGACGCAATGGAAGATGACTCCTTCCAAAAGGAACTCGCGGACCTGCTGCGTGATTACTTGGGCCGTCCAACGCCGATTACCGAGGTGCATAAGCTCGGTGGCAAGGCACGCATCTTCTTAAAGCGTGAAGACCTTGTGCACGGTGGAGCACACAAGACCAACCAGGTTCTGGGCCAGGCACTGTTGGCTAAACGCATGGGCAAGACCCGCATCATCGCGGAGACGGGCGCTGGTCAGCACGGCACCGCAACCGCATTGGCGTGTTCACTGCTTGATCTTGAGTGCGTCATCTACATGGGCGCTAAAGACGTCGCCCGCCAGCAGCCAAACGTGTTCCGTATGGAACTGATGGGCGCCAAGGTGGTTCCAGTTGATTCTGGTTCTGGCACCCTCAAGGATGCCGTGAACGAGGCTCTGCGTGACTGGACCGCAACCTTCCACGAGTCGCACTACCTACTCGGTACCGCGGCTGGCCCACACCCATTCCCAACCATCGTGCGTGAATTCCACCGCGTCATCTCTACTGAAGCGAAGGCACAGATGCTGGAGCGCATCGGTGGACTGCCAGACCTCGTTGTCGCGTGTGTTGGCGGCGGCTCCAACGCCATCGGCATGTTCGCAGACTTCATTGATGAAGAAGGCGTGGAGCTCGTCGGTGCTGAACCCGGCGGCGAAGGCCTAGATTCCGGCAAGCATGGCGCCACCATCAATAATGGCACCATCGGCATCCTGCACGGTGCCCGCAGCTACCTGATGCGCAATGCTGATGGCCAGGTGGAGGAGTCCTACTCCATCTCGGCAGGCCTAGACTACCCAGGCGTCGGACCACAGCACGCGCATCTACACGCGACAGGCCGCGCAAAGTACGTCGGAATCACCGATGCTGAGGCGCTTCACGCCTTCCAGCTGCTGTCGCAGCAAGAGGGCATCATCCCGGCCCTCGAGTCCTCCCACGCCCTCGCATACGCTCTCAAGCGCAAGGATGAGGACATCGACATCCTGGTCTCACTGTCCGGCCGCGGCGACAAAGATATTGACCACGTGCGCCGCACCCTAGAGGAGAATCCAGAACTGGTTCTCAACAAAGACATCATCACCGAGGAGAAGAACTAACCATGACTGCTACACGTGATGGCGCTGCTCGCTTCGAAGCGCTCTTCTCTGCACTCGATGCTAAGAATGAAGGCGCCTTTGTTCCTTTCATCATGCTCAGCGATCCTAATCCTGAGGACAGCATAGAAATCATCCGCACGGTGATTGCCGCGGGCGCAGACGTCCTCGAGCTGGGCGTCCCATTCTCTGATCCTGTGGCTGATGGCCCCACGATTCAAGCATCCCACATCCGCGCTCTGGACAATGGCGCTACCGTCGATGGCTGCCTGAACCTGGTTCGCCAGATCCGCGAAGAGTTCCCCGACACACCAATCGGCATGCTCATCTACGGCAACGTTCCTTTCACCCGCGGACTTGAGACCTTTTACGAGGAATTTGGCGCAGCGGGTGCAGATGCCATCTTGCTTCCCGATGTCCCTGTCCGCGAGGGCGCCCCATTCTCAGCGGCTGCTGAGAAAGCCGGTGTCGCTCCAGTGTTCATCGCCCCTGCACGTGCCTCTGAGCGCACCCTAGAAGGAGTTGCAAAGTACTCCAAGGGTTATATCTACGCTGTCTCCCGCGACGGCGTCACCGGCACCGAGGTCGCATCGGAAACGCTCGGCCTGGATGAGGTAGTGGCGAATATCCATCGCTACAACGGCGCGCCAGCACTGCTTGGCTTTGGCATTTCCACCCCGCAGCACGTAGCCGACGCCGTGGCAGCCGGCGCTGCAGGTGCCATCACAGGCTCCGCAATCACCAAGATTGTCAATGGCTATGTTTCACGTGAAACCGAAGAATCGCCAGCCTCTGTCACCGACCTCGACGGTCTTAAGAAAGAACTCACCGAGTACGTCAGCTCCATGAAGGCCGCGACTAAGCGTTAGCCGCTGCCGCGTCGACTAGCGCACGGTACCCGGAAATAATCTTCTGTAATACTTGCGAATTCTGGGATCAAAATAGTCCCTGTTTCTCGCTCCCACCGCAAAGCGCGGGGAAGAGAAACAGGGACTTTTTCTTGCTTAGAAGCTCCGAGATTAAGGAAGTGGCAGACTAATTATCGCTGCGTTTTCCGGAGTCCGTGGGGTCTCCATGTGGATCGGAAGTAGACTCAGAACCGGAAGTCGCTTGAGAAGTAGATGAGACCGTCTCAGTACCTTCACCCTTATCGATGAACTCAGCTTCATAGCCGTCCTCACCAAGCAGGTTCTCTGGGTTATCCAGTTCATCAATCTTGTTCCGGGCAAAGCGATCCATGATCATCGCAATCGCACCATCACCGGTAACATTCGCTGCGGTACCGAAGGAGTCAACGGCGATGTAGGCAGCGATCATGAGTGCAATCATCGAGTCATCGAAGCCCATCATGTCACTCATCAGACCCACCGCAACCATCACTGCACCGCCAGGAACACCTGGAGCCGCAATCATCATAATGCCCAACAGGAAGATGAAGCCCATGACAACACCTAAGCCAACGTTCAGATTTGCAAGATAGACAACCGCGAAGCCATAAAGCGTCAGCTTGATCATTGAGCCGGAGAGGTGAATAGTCGCGCACAGTGGGATAACGAAGCCAGCGATCGGCTTAGAGATTCCATTATTCAACGCAGAACGGTGGGTGACCGGAATGGACGCGGCGGAAGAAGAAGTACCCAGTGCGGTGAAGTAAGCAGGCAGCATAGTCTTCAGTGCCTTGAATGGGTTCTTACCCGTGATTGCGCCAGCAATACCGTACTGGAGCACGACATAGAGAATGGTCATCACGACAGAGAGGACCAGAACCTTGGCGAAGGCCGAAAGGACATCCATCAGGTTGCCATTCATGCCTAGGCCTAGGAACATGCCGAAGATATAAATCGGCAGCAAAGGAATCACAAAGCCCCAAATGACCTTGATGACGATTGCTTCCAGCTCTTTCGACGCCTTGTAGATGGTATCTGCCTTCACGGCAGTCATCGCGACACCAATACAGAATGCCAGTAGCAGGGCAGTCATCACATCGAATGGGGCCGGCATTTCAACCTCGAAGAAAGGTGCAACCGCACCTTCATCGATATCAGACACATTGAGATTTAGGGACTGGTTGCCCAAAAGAGTTGGGTACAACGCTTGCGCCGTACCGTAGGCGAGAAAGCCGGCAATGATGGTGGAGCCATAAGCTATCACTGCGGTAAACCCAAGCCACTTTCCTGCGCCTTTGCCCAAACCAGCAATTGCCGGTGCAATCAGGGCAAAGATCAAGACAGGAATGAAGAAGTTCAGGAAGTTACTGAACAGACCATTAAATGTCGCGAAGGTACGGCCCAACCATTCAGGGGCGAAAAGACTCACGATGATGCCAAGAATGATCGCAATGATGATCTTGAACAACAGCGAGTCCGTCACTTTAGACTTAGACATCGTTTTCAATTCTATGAACGAGGAGCCACGCCGGTGGTCCACCAGAGCGCGGCAATTGACAAGGATTTGTCGCTGCGGCAGCTCATACCTGTCCCGCGACGCGCAACTATGGTATCCCACTCATAGCTGTTTCTAATAGCCTCTAGTTGGGTATTTACCCTCATTCGGGATTAGAATACGGTTTATGGTCGCTGTCGGAATAATCTTCCTTATCATTTCCCTGTATTGGCTGGTCTTTGGTGGACTCGCCACCGCCCGCCGTCTTCCGGGCAATAAGTATTTCGGGCTCCGAATTCCAGATGTTCGCCGCTCTAAGGAAGCATGGGATGGCTCCCACGTCGTTGCCGGTCCCGTATGGATTCTGGCGGGCGTCGCCTTCCTCTTCGGCGGTTTGGCTGCTTTCCGCGCCAGCGGTTGGCTGTGGCTCATCCCGGTAGCCACCGCCATCATTGGCTTCATTGCTATCTCCGTTGGTTCAAACTTGGGAGCCCGCGCGGCACATCTCTACACGCTCAAGGCACGTGAAGAAGACAGCGGATGCATCTCCGAAGGTGGCTGCAATTGTGGTTCCGGCGGCTGTGGCTCTGCAGGAGACACACCTCAGGTCGATATGGAAGCCCTACGTGACGCTGTAAAGAACGTTGATAACCCCAAGTAGGCTCTCATAATCTCCCTACCCTCAAGGCCCGGTACTTCGGTACCGGGCCTTTGTGCTGGTTACGGACCTACAATCCCCAGAATCAAGTGTCGGAATTATGTTCTAATGACATAGGCTAGTTTCTGACTAAAATGTGTGTCACATCTCAAAATGGGATGCCGAAGGGATCCACCTGCTGCCTTTGGACAATAGAAATATTGATTCTGAAAGGAGTGGCCACATGACCACTGCCGCACCCGAACAATTTACCGCCGCCGTTGTTGAAAAATTTGGCAACGACGTAACAATCAAAGACATCGACCTCCCTGAACCCGGGCCAAACCAAGCACTAGTGAAGGTGCTAACTTCCGGTATCTGCCACACCGATCTCCACGCACTGGAGGGGGACTGGCCCGTTAAACCCGAGCCTCCATTCGTGCCAGGCCATGAGGGAGTGGGCGAGGTGATTAAGCTCGGCCCAGGCGAGCATGACGTCGCAGTTGGTGACATCGTGGGTAATGCTTGGCTTTGGTCGGCATGTGGCACCTGCGAATTCTGCATCACCGGTCGCGAGACCCACTGCCCAGATGCTGAATACGGTGGATACACCGCCAATGGTTCTTTTGGACAATACATGCTCGTTGACACCCGCTACGCTGCACGCATACCGGAAGGCGTTGACTACCTGGAAGCTGCTCCGATTCTCTGTGCAGGTGTGACAGTCTACAAGGCTCTAAAGTCTTCCGAAGCCCGTCCGGGTCAGTTCGTTGTCATTTCGGGTATCGGCGGTTTGGGCCACATTGCTGTTCAGTATGCCAAGGCCATGGGCCTGCGCGTCATTGCGGTGGACATCGCAGACGAAAAGCTCGAACTCGCAAGCAAACTGGGAGCTGAATTCACCGTGAACGCGGCGAATGACGATCCAGGCGAAGCCGTTCAGAACTACACCGATGGCGGCGCTCATGCCATCGTGGTCACCGCTGTTCATGAGGCAGCATTCGGTCAGGCATTGGCGATGGCCCGCAGCGCCGGCACCATCGTGTTCAATGGCCTGCCTCCAGGAGAGTTCCCTGCATCCGTCTTCAACATCGTATTCAAGGGTCTGACTATCCGCGGCTCCCTGGTGGGCACCCGCCAGGACATGGCAGAGGCCCTCGACTTCCTTGCACGCGGTCTGGTCAAGCCCACCGTTGCGGAATGCTCACTCGATGATGTCAATGACGTATTTGAACGCATGCGCAATGGAAAGATCGACGGCCGTATCGCAATCCGCTACTAAGTCCGCTCTCCACGATTGCACTTAAGTAATCACAGCGAAGGGCCACTCCCACAAGCCGTCACACCGGGAGTGGCCCTTCTGTATGCAACTCTGGACTCCCACGCCCACATTTCCATTCAAAATCTAGTTTGGAAGTAGGGGAGTGATTCGCGCACACTAACGTCACTGTGACGTTAATCAATGTGTAGTGCCGACCTCGCTTAAGGAAGTCGAAATTGTAGATTTTTCGGTTCGTCTAACCTGTCCCGAACAATATTCAATGGACACAACCCAAGATTAGCCCCAGCCGTTAATTTATTTGGCTGACCATCTTGAAAATCTACTAAGTATCTATTGAGCGAAGATATAGTTGATGTAATCAATTAAGGCGATCGTCTACCATGTGGTAGATCCGCAGTCGTGGAGGGTAATCATCTTTGTCGAAACGATCTTTACCGCCGTGGCGCTCCTAGCGAATTTCGATCACAAAAAGTCATTGACACGCCGGGAACTTAAAGAGATTTCCTCTAACACTACACCAGTAGACCCCTTGTGCAACAGTAGTGCTCTTGGGAAAGGGATCTCGATGAATAGGCGTGCTGAACCTCTATGCACAACGGTAAGTAGCTGCCAATTGCCTGAGCATTCAAAATTTGACAAGACATAGAGCGAGCAATCAGGAAGAATAGGAGGCATGAATAAATCTGCAGCCATTACAGCACTAGCCGTATCCGCACTCACGCTCGCGTCCTGCTCTTCGGAAGCGCCTAATGACGCCGTAGTGGAGGATGACACCACTCAAACGACTACTGAGCCAACCACCGATGATGCCGATGGTGGTGCAGCGGGGGAGAGCACCGCTGAACAGACTGCTACGGATGATTCAGCAGAATCTATTTCCGAGAATGCCTCGGGAGCTAACAATGGCTCCCGCCGCTTTGATGAAGCCGCTCTAAAGGGTGAATTAGAAGGCTTGGGCTATACCTGTGATGATGACGATGACTGCCAGAAGACAGACGGCGCAATCATTTATGACATCGATGTAGATAATGATTCGGTCGATGTAGAAGTTCAAGGCAACAATGACCTGGATCAGCACTTTGAGACCATCCTTTCGGACGTCGGAACAGCCTTTGGTGATTGGGACTTCGGCGGTGCATCCTGGGATGAGATTGAAACTTGGGCATTAGAAGCATCTGAAGACCAAGAAACCGTAATTGGCAATGTGGAAGTTGACCATGACCGCGGTGAAGATGACGGTATCCCAACCCGCGATCTGAGCATCGAGCTTCAAAATAGCTAATAGGGCATAGACTGCTCATTTATTCGCTCCCCGTTACTTGTGCATCTCACCTACGAATGTGACGGGGAGTTATTTAATCTGAGGACAAAACACAGCTAGTGCGTAAACTAGCACTCATGCTTGAGCGCTTGAAAAAGGTTGACCCTCTTATTGTCCTGATTATCCTCGCGGTGATCATCGCTATCATCGCACCCGCGAGGGGAACATTTGCAGATGTGTTCTCAACGCTAACCAGTATCGCTATTGCGGTGCTGTTCTTTCTTTATGGCGCAAGGCTCTCAACGCAGCAGGCACTGGATGGGCTAAAGCACTGGAAGCTGCATTTAACCATTTTGGCGTTTACGTTTGTGCTTTATCCCATCGTCGGCCTATTGCTGCGGCCACTAACACTGGTGGTCTCAGAAGACATTTACTTAGGTATTCTCTTCCTCACCCTGGTGCCATCCACAGTGCAATCATCGGTGGCATTTACCTCGATTGCGGGCGGCAATGTCGCTGGCGCTATCGTCTCGGCGTCCGTATCAAACTTGGTGGGCGTCTTCGCCACCCCGGTGCTCGTGATGTTGCTGATGGGAGCCAGCGATGGCATCCATATTGATGCCTCAGTCTTTGGTGAAATCGCTTTGCAGCTCCTGCTGCCATTCATCTTGGGTCAGCTACTGCGCAGGTGGGTAAAAGACTTTGCGGCCAATAAGGGCACCAAGGTTGTTGACCGTGGATCAATTGCGATGGTGGTGTATTCAGCCTTTTCTTCCGGCATTGTGGCTGGTGTATGGAGCCAGATCAAAGTGTGGGAAGTCATCTTCCTTATCGTCTTCTCCGCCGTCCTCGTCGTAGTCATGCTGATGCTGACCCGATTCATTAGCGATAAGTTGGGATTCGACCGTGGCGACCGTATCGCGTCTGAATTCTGTGGTTCAAAGAAGTCCCTGGCAACAGGCCTGCCCATGGCATCAGTCATGTTCGCATCAGGTGCGACACCACTGGGCTTAATCATCTTGCCATTGATGATTTACCACCAAGTACAGCTAATGATCTGTTCTTGGCTGGCAGCACGCTATGGACGTGAGGCGACGGACCAGAACGCATCGTAACCCTTTAGATAGACTAAAACACCATGGAAACAATTCACTACGTACGCACCACTCTCTCGGTTCCTGGCGCTGGCATGGCAATCCACATCGCTGAGCTAAAAGAACTCAATAGCCAGATGTGCGAAATGATTCGACTCATCGCCCTCGACCCTAATAATTCCATCGTGGGCGCTGCACACGGCGATGTTCGCGAGGGCAATATCGATATGCCAACCAAGCAAGTTCCACACCCATCCACGTATGACCAGTTCCCAGATATCGATGCCACTTACATCGATCAGGCCGAGTTTGACGGCCTCTGGACCGAAGCCCAAGCAATCTTCCCCAACCTCTAGCCATTCAAAAGTGGGAATGAATGTTCATTGTTTCATTCTGGAGCACTCTGTAGCATAGATTCCTGACGTTGTATGGCCAGCTGAAAGGTAAAAATGCTCGGCACTCTGGTATCTATTATTCCTCTGCTTGCCGGGCTCCTCATCCTGGTGTGGTTCGGAAACCGAATCAATGGAATCTATTTCGAACTCAAGAAGATCCGACAACAGCTGGAAAAGAGCAACCAGGAACAAAACTGAATACCAAAAATGCCCTTCTATGTTTCACGTGAAACATAGAAGGGCATAATCAGTTTTATGTTCTTTAGGCGACTCCTAAAAGACCACATTCACCAGAATGATGTAGGCGACAGTGCCGCCCACAATGGACAATCCGGTATCGCGGCGCCACAGGTGTAGCAACAGGGTAATCGCCACAGCGATTGCCACCGATAGGGAACCGCCGGGCATCTCCAGCTGGCCGTACCAGGTGTAGACCACGAGGACGGTCATCACGCCCACAGGCATGGTGCGGCCGAGCACAGACATGAACTCACTGCCCTTGAGGTACTTCAACAAGCTAAATGGCAGTGCGCGCAGTGCAACGGTGACAACGAACATGGGGATGAGCACAGCGAAGACCATGCCGGGAGTTACGCCATTAGGCATTTGTTCCTCCCTTCCGCCATTCCATCTTCTGATCGATTCTTGGGGAATAGAAGCGAATGAGAAGCACCACGAGGTATGCAGAAAGTGCGACCATCAAAATCTGATTAGGGAAGAAGACCGCTGCCACAATGCCGAGGAGACCGGCAGAAAGCGGAAGAGAAAAGTCTGGGTAGTTCTTAAATGAATCCACCGCCAAGACAACAAAGAGGGCAACAAGAGCGAACTCCAGACCCTGAAGACCTGATGGAACAATCTGACCCGCTAAAGCGCCCACAATGCCGCCGCCGACCCAGGCTGCTTGGCAGAGAATCTGAATCGCTAGAATCCGAGGACCAGATAACTGCTCATCACGGGGCAGGGCAGAGACAATGGCATAGGACTCATCAGTTAGCGCATAGGTGGAATAGACCTTACCTGCAGAAGAATCAATGCGGTGGCGGGGAAAGGTGAGCCCATAGAAGAGGTGGCGGAAATTCACCATGAACGCAGTGACAATTGAGGCGGTGACGCTGGTGCCGGACAGCACCATGGGAATGGCCAGAAACTCCATCGAACCCGCGTAAATGACAACGGAGAAAATTGGTGTCCACCACCAATCGAAACCTGTCTGCACCATCAGGAGGCCAAAAGCCAACCCCAAGGGGATAAGACCCAGGCCAACCGCCCAGGAATCTTTGATCCCCTTCTTTATTTCCTCACTTTGCATGAGGGATACCTTATCAGCACAAAACTAAAATAGTGGGCTTAGATTCCAGAAGGAAAATAAGCCCACAACATGGAGGTTTAACTAGTTTGGTCCTAGTTTGAATCGAGGTCCTCAGGGAAGGTCGCGTATAGCGGAAGCGGCATGTCCTGGCGGCGCATCACATCACCCCACAAGTCAGCGGAACCCGGGGTAATCACGTCCTGGGGCAGTGCCGGGGTGACAAACCAATCGCCGCGCTCAATTTCATTATCGAGCTGACCCGGGCCCCACTCGGCATAGCCGGCGAACAGCCGCAGGCCATTAACATAATCGGCGAGGTCTTCTGGATCCGCACGCATATCCACGTGCGCCAAACGCGGAGCCAAGCGGTTGAGTTGCGGGTGGGAATCAATATCCACGCCCGTTTTGGTCATGGCCAAACCCACCACGGATTGCTGATTGAGTGGGCCACCAATGTAGAGCGCCTGTGGCTTAGCCACAACAGGCAGCCAATCCGGCAGGACATTAAAGACCGCGACATCACTTCGGGAAGTCAGAACGACGCCGAAGCTCATCGCGGGGGAGTGATCCACTATGAGAACCACTGAGCGTGAGAACGATGGTGAGGGAGCCCCAGGGGCAGAGATCAACAACTGACCGGGCGCTGGTTCATTACGCTCAAGGGCGTTAAATAATCTATCGGCGTACATTACTGTCTAGACTCCCACCACTCTTGTAACTTCGCAATAGCAACGTCTCGATCCAGCGGGCCGTGCTCAAGGCGCAGTTCTTTCATAAAGGCCCACGCTTTACCAACATCAGGACCGGGCTTGAGATCTAAAATCTCCATGATTTCATTGCCATCTAAATCTGGGCGGACCGCAGCAATGCCTTCCTTCTCTTGAATGTCAGCAATGCGGTCTTCTAGATGATCATAGGTACGTTGCAGCCTTCGCGCTTTGCGCTCATTGCGGGTCGTGCAATCCGCGCGCACCAGCTTGTGCAGACGCGGCAGCAAGTCACCCGCATCATTGACGTAGCGGCGCACAGCCGAATCAGTCCACTGACCTTCCCCGAACCCATGAAAACGCATGTGCAGGCGCACCAGCTCGGAAACATCTTGGGTGGTGGCCTTCGGGTACTTCAATTGGCGCATGCGGCGACGGGCCAGCTTCGCACCCACTACTTCATGCTGGTGGAAGCTCACCTTGCCGTCCGTCGTATCACGGGTATCCGGCTTGCCGATGTCATGCAGCAATGCCGCCCAACGCAGCACCAAATCCGGGCCGTCGTCTTCCTGGTCCATTGCTTGACGCAGCACGGTCAAAGAGTGCGCGTACACATCCTTGTGCTGCGCATGCTCATCAGGAGCCATCGCCATTGCTGGAATCTCAGGGAAGACAATCTCTGCCAAACCGGTTTCCACCAGCAAGTCAATGCCATCCCAGGGAGCTCGACCCAAGATCAGCTTATCCAGCTCGACCTGGATACGTTCAACCGTAATACGGCGAATCTCTTCCGCCATCTCAGTCATCGCTTGACGGACGCGATCACTGACCCCGAACTCCAACTGGGAGACAAACCGAGCAGCGCGCAGCATGCGCAGCGGATCATCACGGAAAGATAATTCCGGTGCAGCTGGAGTATCCATGATGCGCTGCTCTAAGTCCTTGAGCCCCTCCATCGGGTCATGGAATTCACGTGTGCCATCGGCACGCAGCTCAATCGCCATGGCATTGGCTTTGAAATCGCGGCGAATGAGGTCTTCGGCAAGCGTATCGCCAAAAGTGACCTCGGGGTTGCGGCTATCGCCATCATAAAGATCGGCGCGGAACGTGGTGATTTCAATTTGCTGTCCCTTATAAACAGCCGAAACCGTACCGAATTCAATGCCGGTATCCCACGTCTTCTCAGCCCAGGAATCCAAAATCTCATGCACTACCTGGGGACGAGCATCCGTGGTGAAATCCAGATCATTGCCCAAACGCCCCAACACGGCATCACGGACTGAACCGCCAACCAAATAAAGAGAATGGCCGCGATTAGAGAACTCTTTAACGAGACCGGATAAAAGATCACTTAAGCCTGCAACGGTCGTGTCTGCGCGAGCAAGAAGCCCCATTAGCTGAGTGTCCTGTAAATCCACGGTTAGAAGTCTACTACGATAAGCAGGGATGACTAACCACGCTAACCGGAAGCGGCGCAAACGCCGCCCAGCGCAAAGGCCGCAACGCCAGCAGCGCTCGACAAATAAAATGGTAACCCGCGATGAAACCTCCGCGGGTGGCTTAGTGGTATCCGGATTAGCTGAGGCAGTCGATGAAAACGGCGAGGTAGATCTGACCCGTATCTATGTGGCGCTGATTGGCAGGTTAGACCGCCGTGGCCGCCTATTGTGGTCGATGCCGAAAGGGCACGTGGAAAACGGTGAGCCCAAAGACCTCACCGCACAGCGCGAGGTATGGGAAGAAACCGGCATCCGAGGAGAGGTCTTCTCAGAACTGGGTGTTATTGATTATTGGTTCGTCTCTGATGGCGTGCGTATTCACAAAACCGTGCATCATTTCTTGCTGCGTTTTGTTGACGGCATCTTAAATGATGAAGACCCAGAGGTCACTGAGGTGGCCTGGATTCCAGTAGCCACGCTGATTGAGCATTTGGCTTATGCCGATGAGCGCAAGCTAGCGCGTATTGCACATGATCAACTTCCCGATCTCGCACGAAAGGAAGCCGCAGCAGGAAAGGCCACCCCGCGGTGACACAATCACGCCCACGCACGTTGCGCCACATCACCAATGTGTCCATCGCTGCCACGCTGACGGCTGCATTAGGGCTCACACCAGGGCTGATGATGCCGGCAGTGACGAATGCTCAGGAGGCTGTGCAGCATCCCGGTTGGGAGGGTTCGTCTGCGCGCGGTGATGATCGCGTGGATTTCGCGTTAGAAAGCAATCCCGGCACGGTTGCCTTGGGCGAACACTTTGACGTCGACTTGCGTATTAACAATACTTCCGCCGCGGAGATTAATAATGTGCAGGTCACAGCACGTCGCGGCAATGCCGTCACGGATGCTGCCGCCGCACAGCAGGAGCTGGCGCACGGCGATTTTCCTTATTATGGCACCACCATTTTCCCGGAAGCCCTGGCACCAGGGGAGGAGTCCACGAATCCGATGGACATCGGTATTGGCGTTGAGGAAGCTTCATCGCTGGCCATTAACTCGCCTGGGGTGTATCCGGTCATGATGTCTTTGACCGGCACGATGGATGGCGAGCCCGTGGCGCTGGCCGATGAACGTTTCTTGCTCACCGTCACCGAACGCGATGGCAGCATGACGCTGGACGATGCCGCCGCATCAACGTTGGTATATCCGATCACGGCACAAACCAATATTGCTCCTGGAGAGGTCGGCGATAATCCGTTGGTGCTGACCGATGAGTCGCTCGCAGAGCAGCTTGCCGATGGCGGGCGCCTTGATGAACTCCTAGATATTTATGAAGACCACGACCTAGGTGAGGGCGCCTGCGTGGCGCTCGATCCGGCTTTGCTGGACACGGTAGATCGGATGAGCGCAGGCTATAACGTTGCCCAAACTCATCCGCCGATTGTGCGGGAGCGTAAGCGTCTGCGCGATTCCTGGTTCCGTGATGATGAGTATGACGAAGGTGTGCCAGGCACGGGCGTCCAAGACGCCGAACGCTGGGTGGAGCGTGTTTCTGATCTTGATTGCATCATCGCGATGCCGTGGGCTAATTCCGATCTCAATGCCACCTCACGCGTGAGTAACGCCTGGCTGGAAGTTGAAGCCGTGGAACGTGGTGCGGAAACCATCTCTTCCATCACGGGCAAAGATGTGGCTTCCGATATTGTGGTTCCGGCCTCGGGCTACTCGGAGCAAGCAGGCGCGCTGCCGTTATTGGTGGCCGATAACACTGGCTGGGAAGGCAATGCCGCAACATTCAACGCGGCCCAGGGCGCACTGCTGGCGCAGACCGGCACATTGCCACAAACCACGGCCTATACCGATCCGTGGCTACGCTATGACTTCACCAATGATTCTGTGCACGCCCGTGACCTCACCGCCGCGGCAGCTGTCTACCTGACTCCGAATGACCCCGGAGTTGATGGCAGCAACACCGCCGGAAATAACCCCGCGGGCACTGAAGACGCCAGCCCGGTTAATACCCTGGGCCGTGTCAACCAACCGAATATTTTGAAGCTCCCGAATTATCTGGAGCCCTCGACCGCCGAAGCAGTGCTCGAGGCTGCAGGCCAGTTACCTAACCTGCGACCGATCACGGATGTGGATCCCACCACCACCGAACAGGAACCTGGTTTGCCGCAAAATAGCTCGGGCGAAGGCACCTACAGCGACCCGGCAGCGTTTACGGATCCGGAAGTTCAGCGCATCGCGCAGCAAGCACGCTACACCGATGAGCTGACCCTCATGATGGAAAATAGCGAGAATATCGCTATGACTCGTTATGGGTTTACGCTGCCGCTGCGCCGCGACCTATTGGCCGCGTTGTCACAGTCTGGCCGCAATTCCCTTCATAGTCATGAGGAGGCGGTAGAAACCGCCAGCCAACGCTTGGAGGAAGATAATGTCGTGCTGCGCACCCTACGTGATGCGGTAACGCTGATACCGCCGGGCAACGTGTACACGCGCACCTCAGATGCCTCACCGCTTCTGGTCGTGGCGGAAAACTCACTGCCGCTGCCGGTGCACGCAACGCTGGAATATGACAGCATCGACGCTGTTCGCCTCGAAACTTCTGAGGACATCATCATTCCTGCGGAAGGCTCCATCACCGTCTCGCTGACCGCCTCCATGCCGGAGCGGCAGGAGCGCACCAACATTTCCATGTGGCTTGCTACTGAAGATGGAGCCACGATCTCTGAGCCTGTCAACATCGCAGTTCAGACTCGAGGCGGTATCGTGAACATCTATGGCGCGGCCATCGCTGCCGCATTGGTCTTTGTCTTCGCCGTGGTGGTGAGGACTAGTCGGAAGAAGAAACGTGGACGAAAAACCTAAATCTCTGAGTTCGACAGAGAAGCAGGATCACCCTGTTTCTCGGTCGAATGCTGTTAGCTCAAACCCGTCAACGGAATCTGTAAACCCAGATTCCGTTGATGTAGAGACGGCCGCAGAATTCGCAGGCACCGAATCTGCCGAAACATCATCGGTAGGCTTGCGCCGCCGAATTGTGCAGCCGTCTCCGCCGGCGCCAGTACCCGAGCTGAAGAAACCAGCTCCGGTACCACCGGTCGTAGAAGATAAATCCACGCTGAAATCGACGGCAGCTAAACAAACCAGTGACCGCGATGTGGTTCGCGCAACCGGTTCGATGGCGGTAGCAACGCTGCTTTCGCGCATCACGGGCTTTATCCGCAACGTGCTCATCGGTGCATCCCTGGGTACAGCGATCGCATCAGCGTTTACCACAGCAAACCAGCTGCCCAACCTGATTACTGAAATCGTGCTAGGCGCGATCCTCACCTCGCTGGTGGTTCCAGTCCTAGTCCGCGCGGAGAAGGAAGATGCCGATAACGGCGAAACCTTCGTACGAAGACTGTTCACCCTGGCAGTGACGCTGCTGGGTAGTATCACGCTATTATCGGTCATTTTCGCACCGCAGTTAACGCGAATGATGCTGCCCGAATCAGGGCAGGTCAATACAGATCAAGCGATTAGTTTTGCCTATCTGCTGCTGCCGCAGATCTTCTTCTACGGGCTCTTTGCCCTTTTCCAAGCGGTGCTGAATACAAAGAATGTGTTCGGTCCCGCCGCCTGGGCGCCGGTGGTCAATAACATCATTTCCATTTCGGTGCTGTTGGCCTATCAGTTTGTACCAGGCCAATTGCACCCCGCTGAGGCTTCACCAGTCACGGATCCACACGTGATGCTTCTGGGCCTGGGCACCACCTTGGGTGTCGTCGTGCAATGCGCGATTCTGCTGCCAGCGCTGAAGAAGGCCGGTATCAACCTCAAGCCACTGTGGGGCCTGGATGAGCGCCTCAAGCAATTCGGCAGCATGGCTGTCGCGATTGTCGCATACGTTGCCATCTCCCAATTCGGCTACGTTATTACCTCTCGTATCGGCGCGATGGCCGATGAAGCAGCGCCCTTTACCTACCAGCAGGCGTGGCTGTTGCTGCAGGTTCCTTATGGCATTATCGGCGTGACCTTGTTGACCGCAATCATGCCGCGCCTCTCCCGTAATGCTGCTGAGGGCGACGTTAAGGCCGTGGTCCGTGACCTCACGCTGGGTACCAAGCTGACATTTATTGCGCTGATTCCGATTGTCATCTTCATGACCGCTTTCGGTATTCCTATCGCGCGCGGTCTCTTCCAGTACAACGCTTTCTCGCCAGAAGATGCGGAACTCCTGGGCCTGACGCTGTCATTCTCAGCCTTCACGCTGATTCCATATGCCCTGGTGCTGCTGCACCTGCGTGTGTTCTACGCGCGTGAAGAAGCCTGGATTCCGACCTACATCATCGCCGGCACCATCTTCACCAAGGTCGTGCTGACCATGCTGTCTCCACTGGTGGCTGGTTCCCCTGAGCGAGTGGTCATTCTGCTTGCCGCATCCAATGGTTTCGGCTTCATTGCCGGCGCCGTTATTGGTGCATTCTTGCTGCGGCGCAAGCTCGGCAACCTGGGTGGCAAGGAAGTCATGTCCACCACTTACTGGGCGGTTGGTGCCTCCATCGTGGGTCTGATTCCAGCCGGTATCTTGATGTGGTTCATGAACATGATGCTGCCACCACGCCCACATGCGTTGGTGTACTTGGTCATGATCGCGATTGTCGGCATCGTCTTCGTCATTGTCACAGGGATCGTGCTGGGCCGCTCCAAACTGCCTGAGGTGGTCAATCTCGGCCGCGCACTGCAGCGCATTCCTGGCCTCAACCGGTTTATCAACGTTGATACAGATCAGGGCATCGAGGTTGAGGGCCCAGAGATGGTGGAGATTCAGCCAATCTTCGGCCAGGATGCTTTCAACTCCTCGCCAGTTCCGCCACCAATGTCTGCGGGTATTGTCCGTGGCCCACGCCTGGTACCGGGCGCTCCGGTTTCTGATGGACGCTTCCGTTTGCTGCGTGATTGCGGCTCCGTCCCGGGCGCTCGTTTCTGGCAGGCACGTGAGCAAGACACCGGCCGCACCGTGGCTCTGACTTTCGTGGACACCACCTCGCAGGCACCGCTGGCACCGGCCCCACCGGCTGAAGCAGCACGCCGCTCCGCGCTCGTGTCCCGCAATACCCGTAAGCTCGCCGAGCTCAACTTGGACACCATGCCAACTGGTGTGGAAATCCTCGGCTACCGATCTGGCTGCCTGGTGGTTGCTGACTGGGTCGAGGGCTCCGATCTGGCCACCGTTGCTGAGTCCGGGAATTTGGATCCACACGCGGTTGCTCTCGCACTGGAACCGCTCATCAAGGATTCAGCTACCGCCCATGAGGAAGACCTCGTGGTGGGTATTGATAACCGCTCCCGCATCCGCATTTCCACCGATGGTGTTGCCGTGTTGGCCTTCCCGGCCGTGCTTAATGAGGCAACCCAAGACATGGACAAGGCTTCGCTATCGTCAGCACTGAAGCTGCTTGTAGATGCCTCCACTCCAACCCCTCAGGTCCTGCTCGACTTAGCGGATAAGGATTCTGAAGACTCACTCAATGACATGGCTGCGGGTCTGCGCTCCTACGCTGGTGTGGATTCTGATGAGCCAGAAGAACAAGAGCCAATTGAGGCCCTGCCGGTTACTGAGCAGCCACTGACTTCGGATGAGATTCCGGAAGAAACTGCGGGCTTCGGCGCCCGGAGTTACTCCAGTTCTTCAGCGATCATCATTGGTGTCTCTGTCATCGCATTCGTGGTTCTCATGGCTTTCATCACCACGTGGATTACGTCCTTGGTGGGACAGGAATCTCGCTCTAACCCGGTTGCTCCGGCCCCGATTCAAGACACTGAAGAGGCCGAGCCAACCATGATTTCTACACCTCCAGTCTTGCTGCCGATGTCTGCGGGTATTGAAATTCCAACTGGAAAGATCATCCCCGAAGCAGTCGATGATGACCCCGATACCGAGTGGACTTCCGATGAATCCGGCGTAGGTATAGTTGTCACCGCTGACAACTCCGCGCAGCTGCATGATGTTCTCATCTCACATTCAAGCTCTGCGGGCGCTGAAGTTGTTATCTACGGCGTCAACGCGGTTGATTTCGTGGCCTCTGAATTCAACGCTGAGGAACTCACCCAATTGGGCACCGGCACCTTGGCTCGTGGTCGCACCGCGGTGGAATTGGAAGAAGACCCAACCTCTTATGACTCAGTCATCATCTGGGTTGCTGACCTTCCATCTAAAGGCGATATCAACATCACCGAGGTTCAACTCACCGGCGTCATCACCGGCCCAGCATCAACCAATAATCCTGAGGAAGCAGTCGGCGAAGAATAGAAACGACTGAAACAACCTCGACAATTGATAAGGCCGGAGTCAGGCACAGGGATGACAATCCCAGCTTGGCTCCGGCCTTTTGTTTGCTGTGAATTGCTTTCCTCCGCTGAAAAGTCCACACGGCGCCATTAGGATGGGCGCCAGAACCATCCGGCCAAAATAGCTAGCCAGCAAATCTGCCAGGGGCACGCCTTGAGAGGCATCCGGAAAGGCTCATGTACTGACCCGTTGTTATTGCAGTTTTCAACGATTTTAGAATTTTCTTATCTCCGTGACCTGCAATTTCAAAATATTTTTAGTTAAAGGTTGACGTAATAACAAAGTGATGCCATAATAATTGTTGTTGCGTCAACAAAGGTTGATGCTCAGAAAATCTGAGACATTCTCAAACAACTACTTTAGGAGTACACAATGACCAACTTCGCCGGCTCTTACACCCTGGACCCAACCCACACCGTCATCGGTTTCGTTGCTCGCCACGCAATGGTCACCAAGGTTCGCGGCAAGTTCAACGAGTGGGATGCAAAGATTGAAATCGCTGAGAACCCAGCTGATTCCAACATCGAGGTAGTAGTTAAGACCGCTTCCGTTGACACCGGCAACGAAGACCGCGACGGCCACGTTCGTGCGGATGACTTCTTCAACTCCGAGTCCTACCCAGACATGACCTTCAAGGCAACCGACATCAACGTTGACGAGAATGGCAATGGCACCCTGACCGGTGACCTGACCATCCGTGAGACCACCAAGTCCGTCACCCTGGACGTTGAGACCGAGGGCGTAGCTGAGGACCCATTCGGCAACACCCGCGTTGGCTTCGAGGCTTCCACCAAGATCGACCGCACCGAGTTCGGCCTGAACTTCAACGCTCCACTGAACACCGGCGGCGTTCTGGTTTCTGAGAAGATCACCATCGAGATCGAGGGTTCCGCAATCAAGAACGCTTAAGTTCTTCCCTCAAGTGACTGTCACTAAGCAGTTACTGCAATAACTTCATATACGCGAAGGGCCTGATTCCGATTCACATCGGTGTCAGGCCCTTCGCGTTGTTGCTTAGGAAGACCACGCCTGCCACAGCTTTTCATAGGTGCCACCGAGGGAGCGGAGTTCCTCATGGGTACCGGATTCTTTGATGGCGCCTTGTTCCATGACGATGATGCGATCAGCCTGCGCTGCTTGATCGAGGCGGTGAGCCACGATGAGAGAGGCGCGGTCTCTGGTGACGGCAGCAGCAGCGCGCTCCAGCAGCTGTGCATGATCGGAGCCGGCCTCAGCGGTGGCTTCATCAAGAACCACCAGGTGCGGAGCAGCTAATTCCACCCGGGCTAATGACAGCAGCTGAGCCTCAACTCCGGTCAGGCGGAATTCACCATCACCGATAACGGTTTCCACGCCCTGGGGAAGACGGGCAATCCATGAGTCCCCAACGGTAGCGAGCGCCGACAGAACGTCTTCGTCCGAAGCGTCGGGCCTCGACATGCGGACATTATCCAGCACCGTGCCACGGAAGCAGTGTACTTCCTGACTAACCATTGCTATACAGCCGCGCAGCTGCACCGGATCAATGTCATTGATATCTATCTCCGCCAATTTCACGTGACCGTCTGTGGGGCGCAAGAGTCTTGCTGCGATCAACGCCAGTGTGCTCTTACCGGCACCCGTTGCACCGACCACTGCGACGTGCTCGCCAGGTTTAATAGCAAGGTTTATATCTTTGAGGACAGGCTCTTGCTCGAAGGAGTGGGAGACATCGGCAAGCTGCAACGTTGGGCTCTTTGGCACATCGGCCGTGCCGCGGACCTGCGCGTTAGCAGTGTCAATGACGCCGACCATGCGGATCAACGATGCACTGGCGGACTGAATATCAGCGAACATACCGACGAGGATGCCAATCGGACCGAAGAGCCGGTGGAAGATCAAGGCGGCGGTGGAGACCGCACCGACGGTCACCAGATCTTGGGTCACCAGATAGAAACCGGTGCCCAAAATAGCGATGAGCGTGATGCACTCGGCGCGGTTATTCCGCGAGAAAGCCCAGGTGAGAAACCTAAAGACCGAAATCGAAATATCACGAGCTGTGCCTGAAGCTTGATCGATGCGCTTGAGCTCCAGCGGTTCAGCCTGATATGCGCGCAAGGTCGGTGCGCCCTCCACCGCGCCGATGAGACGCTGGGTGCGGACACCAAATGCTTCACGTTCCTTGGTAAACATCGGGCCCGAACGTGGCAGGTAAACGCGCAGAGTGGACCAGTAGAGGGGAATGGCAATAAGTCCAACCAGACCCAAGCGCCAGTCCACGGCGGTCATCCCAATCGCCGACACGATGACAGTGAAGCTAGCTTGAACGACCATCGGCATCACACTGCTTGCCGCGGTGGACACTTCCCGGGAGTCATCAGCCACGCGGGAGACTAAATCACCCCGGCCAGCTTGCTCGACCGTGTGGGCATCAAGGCTCAGAGCCGAATCAAGTACCTCTTCACGCAAGGCTGCGATGGCGGGTTCCAAAACACGCGCGAGCAGCACCTCACCCCACCAGGTGCCCAGGCTGGCGATAGCACCGCCAACGATGATGAGTATGGCAAAGCGGACAACCCCAGTGAAATCTGGGTCTGCCAGGAGGTTATCCACCACAACGCCAACAGCCCAGGGGCCAATGAGTCCACACACGGCGGTGAGCAGGCCGAGGATAACGACACCAATGAGCTTTAGGCGATGTGGTTTAAGTTGCGCCAGCGCTACCTTAAAGGCACGTCCAGGGCGTGCGGAGGGCAGAACAGTACTCATTTATTCGCCTCCTTGGGGGATTACCCGATCAGCAACGTTCATAAACGCCGGGGAGGTACTGAGCACCACGGTGGTTTTACCCGCACGGAAATCACGTATCCCCTGGGCAATACTGACTTCGGTAACCGAATCCACGGCGCTGGTGGGATCAATCAGCACCAGTACTTCCGGATCCGCATGCAAGGCACGAGCAAGCACCAAGCGCTGGCGCTGACCACCGGAGAGGTTGCTGCCTGAGTCACGCACCTGCGAATCCACGCCCTGGGGAAGCGCCTCAATGATGTCGGTGGCACCCGAAGCTTGCAACACGGCCTCATCAATAGAGGCAGCCGGGTCATGACTCATGGCGATATTCGAGCGAATCGTGCCTTCAAAAACATCTGCCGAGTGCGGCACTATCAGTGCACCCGGATGGAATTCAGGCAAGGTCCAGGTGTCTGGATCGGCGACGATGAATTGGGAATCGCCGAAGTCGATGTCCTGCGCTGATGCTTCGACGGTCGGCTTATTATTCAAGAATTCGGTGACGCGACGCGCAGCGCCATGAGCAACAGCGGCATCACTCATGGAGTTACTCAACAGGCGGATTGGCTCCGAAAGGTACACGGCGATACCAACGATGGCGACCAGCTGTCCTGGTTCCAGCTGCCCTGAACTCACACGCCAGGCGGACATGAGCAATACCGCAGCTAGGTTGAGGGCCACGGCAAATTCACCAACACCAGCCACTTTGCCTTTAACGGCAGCGGTATTGATAGCAGCCTGCGCGGATTCTTGTGATGCAGTGCGATAAGCAGTACTGGCCCAACGCTCGCCGCCAATGGCCTTGATGACGCGCAAACCCAGCATGGTGTCGCCAACCTGCGCGCCTGCCGCCGCAAGCTTGGCCTGCTGCGTGGAGCTGCGCTGGGAAATCCCACGACTAGCACCAGCCACGATGAAAGAAATCACCGGAGCTAGGATCAGCACAATAAGCCCAACGAGCCAATCACTCCACAACAAGAAGATCGCCGATGCCACAAAGCCCGTGATTGAGGAAACTCCGGTGCCAATCTGACCGAAGATGCGCGTGATGGAATCAGCGTCCGCCGTCGAACGCGACATCACCTCACCGGGCACCAGGTCCTTGGTGGACATCTTGGTTAACGCATGGTTGGCAACTTCCACGCGCAGCGAATGCGATTCATGCTGCACCGCCGCATTCAGTGAACGAGAACCAACACGATAAGACCCTGACAGGACAATAAAGAGCACAGCGAATAGCACCAGGCTAATGGCCAACAGTGTCAGATCCCGTGGCAGAACTGCGCGGTCAATGATGACACCAATAGCAATGGGTACCAGCGCCTCACTGAGCTGCCAGAGGCTTAAGAAAATACCGCCGAGGACCGCGCGTTTCCACTGTCTTTTCACCGTGCGCCGCAATAGCGCTGTTCCGCCACGCGTTGCTTTTTCCATAGCAACCTTTCTCCACCACGAATCACATGCTGATTCGTGAATTACCCATGCCCAACATGAGCTGAGTATTCATGCTTTTCATACAAGCTTTGAATCTACCCGCTATCAATCTTTAGTACGAGAACGCCCTAGAAGCATCAGCAATTACAGTAGTTTCAGCTCGCAATAATGAGGTGGAGAAAGAAAAAGCGGTGCTACAGTCATGGCACCGCATGAAACCTAGGCCGGGCTGACAGAAGCGTTAACAGCCCAGCTAACCCCGAAGCGATCACGGACGTGACCATAGAGCTCGCCCCACGGGGCTACTTCCAAAGGCAACACGACTTCACCACCCGTGGCAGTGAACTTATCCCAGTACCCGCGGGCTTCTTCTTCATTCGAGCAGATCAAGAGCAAGGAATATGGAGTGCCATCCAGACCGGGCGAGTCTTCTTCCATGGCGTCACCACCGGCGATAGAGACGATCTCAGAATCCAATGTCGCATTAGCCACCGCATCAGGAACAAGTTCAAAAGGGAACTGCGCGGCATTTTCCTTGGGGAAGTCGCCGTAGGTCAAGATATTTAGGTCACCACCAAAAATGGAGTGATAGTACTCAAACGCTTCCTTCGCAGTACCAGGAAAGCTGATATAGGTATAGGACTTAATGGACATGAATCCTCCCATGGATTTAGTGTTTCAACCCGTCGCGAGCCGATAAGAAAAGCGTACCGCTCTAGACATCCCTCACGCACAGATATTTGTGCCCCAGGTCATATTTTGTTTAATCGAGGGACTACTATGGCAGTCATGCCACAAGCTAATCTCACGCACCTAGAAGCACAGCAGCGTGCAGCAGCGCTCACCCTTAGCGCATATCACCTGCACCTAGATTTATCCCAGGCCACCGATCAGGAAGTGTCCACCTATCCGGTTACTGCTCGGATTGAATTCCAGACCACCGATCCGGAGCTCTTCATCGACTACCTGGGGGAGACGGTCACCAGTGTCACGATCAATGGCGCTGCCACCGATGTCGATTTCCACGATGGGCGACTCTATCTTCATAACCTCCCAACAAATGAAGACGTAGCAGTGGAGATATCCGGTGATTCCATTTACTCCCGCAGCGGCCAGGGCCTGCACCGCATGCTGGATACCGCCGATGGTGCGACCTATCTTTATTCACACCTAGAGCCTTCCGATGCCCGTCGCATCTTCCCATGCTTCGATCAGCCAGATATTAAGGCAAAGTTTCACGTGAAACTTACCGCGCCCGCCGAGTGGGCCATACTGGCGAACCAGCCCGAGATCGCACGCGAGATCTCAAGTGACAGCAAGATCGCAGGTAAGAGTGGGGAGGTAGCTACTGTGGAGTTCGCCGCGACCCCGCCGCTATCCACTTATCTCACCGCATTCGCGGCGGGACCATATATCTCCAAGTCACGAACCTGGACCGCGCCCGATGAGTCACTCACGGTGGAGCTGCGCTCCTCTGCCCGCACTTCCATGGAAGAATTTCTCGATGATGAGATCTTGGAACTCACTGCTCAGGGCATGGATTTCTTTCACGAGAGCTTTGGTTTCCCGTACCCGTGGGGCAAATATGATTCCATCTTCGTGCCGGAGTACAACCTGGGCGCGATGGAAAACCCCGGACTCGTTACTTTCACCGAATCTTACTTATTCCGCTCTGCTCCAACGCGTGCGCAGCATGCCGCGCGAACCAATACAATCCTCCACGAGATGTCCCACATGTGGTTCGGTGACCTAGTCACCCCGCAGTGGTGGGATGATTTGTGGCTGAAAGAGTCTTTTGCGGAATTCATGGGCGCGGACTCTTCTGTCAACGCCACTCAATATGCAGAGGCCTGGACGAACTTTGCTGGTAGCCGCAAGAATTGGGCTTATTCCCAGGATCAGCTGCCCACCACGCACCCGATCAAAGCGGAGATCCCCGACGTGGATGCCGCACGTCAGAATTTCGATGGCATCACCTATGCCAAGGGCGCCGCAGTGTTGAAGCAATTGGTGCACTATGTGGGCAGCGAGGAATTCTATGCTGGCGCACGAGACTACTTCCAGGCACACGCATTTGGCGCGGCTACCTTCGCTGATTTACTCAATGCGCTGCGCAATCACACCGACCGCGATCTCGAGGCTTGGTCGAATGCATGGTTAAAGACCTCCGGCCCCGATACCCTCGCCCCAGAAATCACGGTGTCTAATGGCGCCATTGAGTGGCTGGCTATCATCGCCACCGCCGAGGGTGATACCCGTCCGCACCGCGTGAATGTCTCACTTTTTGACTCCTCACTAAACCGCACCGAGATATTCGATGTTGATATCTCCGCAGGTCAACACACCACCGCGATCGCGGAAGCAGTAGGGAAGCCAGCACCGCATCTGGTTCTCATCAACGATGGTGACCACACCTATGCCAAGGTGCGCTTTGATGAAACCTCCCTCAACACCATTCGCCACCGCCTCAGTGAGCTACGCGGCGGCCCTGAGGAGGAGCTATCCCGTGCGGTCATCTGGACGGCACTGTGGAATATGACGCGTGATGGACAGTGGTCAGCCAATGAATTCATTGACACCGTGCTCGAGCACGGACCAAAGGAAGATAATGCCAATATCATGGCTACCACCTTTGCCAATGCTCGTTATGCGGTGAAGAATTTCTTGCCCGAGGATGAACGAGAGGACAAGCGTATTGAGGTCGCTCATGGTTTCTGGAAACTTCTGACCAGCGCCGATCCCGGATCAGATGCGCAGCTAACCATTGCACGTTCTACCATTGCAACGCTCGCGGCAACACCAGAAGAATCCGGCACGCAGCGCCTACAAGACATTTTGGATGGTGAAATCAAGGGTCTAGAACTAAGCCCTGATATTCGGTGGTCAATCATTCGCGCACTTGCTGCGCGTGATGCAGTGAGCCAAGAGGTAGTGGATGAGCAGCGACGCGCTGACAATACGTTGACGGGTGCAGCGGAGCATTTAGGCGCAACGTATGCATTCCCCACTACAGAGAACAAACGCTTCATCTTCGATGAGGTACGTCGCCCGCAGGCCTACTCCAATACCGAGGTCAAGCAGTTGCTTGCAGCATTCAATGCGCCGCGTTCAGCACCGCTTACTGATTCCTTCGCCACGGAATTCTTCGAGGTACTGTCATCTATTTGGTCCGATCAGCCGATCGAGATAGCCAACCACATTGTGCGCGGGCTCTATCCAGAACAAGAAATGGCAGTGACAGCTACCGATACGTTCCTGGCCAACGACGATGTCCCAGGAGCACTCCGCCGAGTACTCCTGGAATGCCAGGACGCCGTGCGCCGCAACCTGGCTGTACAGGAGGAACAACGCAGCCTTATGGCGCCCTAGTCACTTTTGATAGAAAAGGAAGATGAATTCGTCGAATAGAGCAGCCGTGGGCGCAGTGATTGTTGCTGCGGCTGTTATCTGGCAAGGAATTGGTACGGCGGTTGTGGGGAACACGGTTGCGCCAGAGCTATCGACCTTCACCACGTTTTCAGCATTCCTCACCGCGGCAATCCTGGCGAACCTCATTTTCTTCCTTCGCGAGACAACGGTGCCTATCGCGACCAAGGCGGGGCAGTGGCGTGCGAATTTTAGGGTTGTTGCGGCATTGAACTTATTTTCGGCGGGCGCTTTCTGTCTGTTTTATATCTCTGCCACGATGATTCAACCAACGGCAGCCAGCGTGATTGAAACCGGCATCGGACCGCTCGTTGTCGCGATTATTGCCAGCTTGGCCAGCAAGCGCCTGACCGGCTCTTTGATCCCAGCAGCCATCATTGTGGTGCTGGCATTCGCGTTTTTCTTCTTAGGAAATGACGAGCTCTCAGGCATGACCCTGTTGGGTCTTGCCCTTGCAACTGCCGCAGGGTTTTCCGCAGTCGGTGTGCTTTATTCATCACAATCAGCATCAAAGCGCGGACTGGGAGTGATGAGCATTGCAGCTATCAGGTTCCATTTAGCCTGGATAATAAGCGGGCTCGTGGCATTTATGACGATGGATGCAGAAACAGTGCAGGCAGAGTCACTCATACCAGCAGTGGTCTTATCGGCCCTGTGCATCACCTTCCCAATCTTGCTTCTGCAGTGGGGCGTAATCCTGGCACCACCCTTTGTCTCAGCGTTGATCCTGGCTATCTTGCCAGCAGTTGTCATGGGCACTGAAATGGCCTTTGGTATGAGAATTACAGCGATGCAGTTTACGCTTTTAAGCGTCATCGTGGTCATTACTTTGGGCCAAGCCATCTTGAGCATGCGCGGAAACTGCGAATCGAAAACTCAATCCGCATCAGATAAATAGTACTTGACCTGCCGCGATCGCAGATTATAGACGGAACTCTCACTTCATTAGTTCCATTGCAGCCTTAAATTTCCAGCCCACCTCGGTGGGCTATTTATGCTGGCTGTTTTACCCTTCGAACCTAAATAATGGAAAAGGAGACACACCATGTGGTGGTGTGGAAAACCTTTCACCACTAGATTTCGGGGGGAATCGCAGATGGACTCGGAGCTGGAAATTACGGATGAGCAACTGGTTCGTGACTTTCTTGAAGGAGACACCAGGGCATTCTCGGCGATCGTCGAACGCCACCGTGAGCAACTGCTGTATGTCGCGCGGTCCTATACCAAGTCAGATAATGATGCCCAGGACGTAGTGCAGGAAACATTCTTCAAGGCCAGCACCAACTTGCATAAGTTCCGCTCTGAGGCCAAGCTCTCGACCTGGCTGAATCGCCTTCTGTTAAGGCGATGATACGGGTATAATGGCCTGTATGAAAAAAGCATACACCTATTGCCGAATATCCGCAGATGTAGAGGGGGACGCGCATGGCGTGGCCTCACAGCTGAGACAGTGTCATGACTATGCTGAACAGCAAGGATGGGAGATCGGCGGGGACTATATCGACAACGATCTTTCCGCATTTTCGGGGGTGAATAGGCCCGAATTTGAACGCCTTCTAGCAGACATGGCAGCAGGGAAAGTCCCCATACTTGTCGCATGGCACATTGACCGCATGGCGCGCCGTGTGGCAGATCTAGCCAGGATTGTTGAAGCGGCAAAGCAGGGCGGCACAGAGATCCGAACCGTGAAGGCCGGGGAGATCGACCTAAGCAACGCTTCAGGAGAGTTCGTAGCCTACCTAATGGGCGCTATGGCACAGTTTGAATCACGCCACTCATCCGAGCGCCAAGTTGCCTCGCAGCACGACAGGGCACTACGGGGATTGTGGCGCGGTGGGCCACCACCATTTGGCTATAAATCAGCGGGCACCGGGCAGCTCGTCATTGATGAAGAAGATGCAGCATGGCTTAAGAAGTGGGCAACGTGGCTACGGGCTAATGACTCGCTGCTCGCCATTAGGCGTCGAACACATGCCAGCGTCCCCGAGGGACACAAACTAAAGCGCTTATCGCTTTACGGCCTACGTAGCCGGTTGATTAACCCAGCTATTGCGGGACTTGTCAAAGAGCACGGGGAGATTACCGGAGAGGCTAGTTGGGAGCCTATTTTCAGCCGGGAAGAATACGACACCCTTGTTGCTATCCTGCGTGACCCGTCAAGAAGGACAGCCCAGAGCCAGGAGCGCAAGTGGCAGGGTTCGGGTACGTATATTTGCGGGAGATGCGGGACGCGTTTAAGGTGCCACAGACACCCACAGTATAAGGATAGGCGCGTTTATGAGTGCCCTAAACATCACATGTCTATTGACCGGATAAAGATGGACGCTTTGGTTGATGAGGTTATTGTTGCCTACTTGAGTATGCCTCAACAGGGTGTTTTCGGGGCGGACGATAGCCAGGGCGAGGCACTTGCAAAGTTGCATGAAGAGCGCGTTACGTTGCTTCAACGCAAGGATGGACTGGCGTTGTCTTTTACAGAGGGCGAGATTGACCGGGCGCAGTTGACGGCTGGCACTAAGTCTTTGAATGCGAAACTAGAGTCTGTGGATAAGCGCGTGGCATCGCTAAAGCGTGACACGGTGGTTGTTGACTTGACTGCCTCACCTGAGATGGTGGAGGAACGGTGGCAGGCTATGGCGCCGGATAAGCGCGCGTTGGTGATTCGGGCATTGTTTGATGTGGTGCTGTTGCCTGCTGGCAGGCTTAGGTTGCCGACTCGTGAGCGTGTGGAGTTTAGGTGGAAGTGATGTTGCTGGCAAGCCCCGTGGAGTGATCTAAGCAAGTTGCCATGTGGAGCTACCCCCGAAAGTGTTTAGTAGCGATATGGCGCGATGTGGCTCGGTGTTGGTTCGTGTTGGTTGGCGTTGGGGCGACAAAAACAGCGTTGACTACCAGGGGAAATGGGCTTTATCATAGACAGGCAGCTAAGTCAACTGTTGACCGCGCTGGCGCTGTCTGAGAACTGAATAGAGGCCCAAGAACCTTACACCCAGTCCGTGTGCCCGTGGACATATTTACGGGTAGGCCGTTAGCCATACGGTGCCGTCCCCGGTTAGAGCGGGATAAAAGCTAATACCGAAAGCAATATTCAACATTAGGGAGTTAGCCAGATGAAATTTAGTGATGAAGTAATAATTGACGAATCAGGGCGTGAATGGTGGACGGCGGAGAAGGCCGCCGAAGCCTTTAACGTCACAGTGCGGGAGATCGAAGAGCGTTATAAGCCGTTGATGACACCGGGAGCAGTCAGGGAGCCAGAAAAGGAATATGACTATGTTTACGACTTTGAACGCCCCGGCTATGAGTTTGATGAACAAGCGGCGCGCGAACAGATCCACAAATCAGCGTGGAAGAAAAGTGTAGAGCAAGAATCAACCGATCCCTTTAAGCGTGGCTTTACGATTAATCCGGATCGTGTTGGTGGTGTTCCGCAGGATGGAGACTTTGATTTATGGAGCACGATTGAGACGCGCGGTTATGATCTTGGGCTGGAGCCGGAATCTAGGCGGCTCGTAAATGTTACGCCTCGGCTTTTTCTCAGGGATGAGTTGCTTAATGTGCGTTATGAGAAAGTGCAGAGCCGGAAGGTTAAACCACTTCCGCCGCGTGGTTCCGGTGGTCGATTTGCTAAAAGTTAGCATATGTGCATGTCGGACCGAATATGCGGGAAAGAATGCTAATTAGTAAGGGGAAGAAGAGGCTAAAAATCTTCCCAAGCTCGTCACCCTTTAGGTGCCGGGCTATTTTTTATGCCCACTTATAGTGCCAACCAAGGCAACCCGTTGTACTTCCAGTGCAGCGGGTTTTTTAGATCCAAGGATAAACATTGACCAATGAACAATACATCCAGCAAATTATCGCCCAGGCTCCACCACTTACCGAAGAGCGTCGGGCGTTCTTATCCCAGATTTTCAGCGAAGGAGGTGTCAAGAGTGAAGAAGTATCTAACGCACATGGAGGTGTGCGAGCTGCTTAGTGTTAGTCGTAGGACGTTGTTCCGGTGGCGACAGGTTGGTTATTTTCCCCAGCCGGGTTATGTCGGTCGTAGGCCGGTTTATCGGCGTGAGGTGGTGGATGAGTGGTTGGCGCGGCAAGCGTCACAGTGACGAAAGCCGCATTTTAGAAATGACCGTTTTATTGACTGTTGCAGAACTTCCCCCGGCTGCATAGGTCACATTTTCGAGCAAGAGGGATTTTATGTCCGTTGACCGGGCTATACTTATTTTAGTTAACCACTTGCAGTTACCAGTTGAAAAGGAATGCAATGAACAAGGCAGAGTTTCGCCAGCACCAAGATGATTGGCGACAGGCTTTAATTAGCCACAGGAAAGACAGTGGACAGGCTTTAGAGGGCGCTACTATTCGCGTCGCTATCGCCTTACAGCATTATGAGCACGCGACGGCTGGTGAAGATCAGTGCTGCGCTTTTCCCACCCGCGCGAGCCTTGCAAGGCGGCTAGGGCTGGATAACGGTAAGCCTGAGAACTATCGCAGGACTATCACCAAGCACCTTCGGCAGTTGGAGCAGGCCGGGTTCATCGTGAAGATTCGCGAGGGCGTTAGGCCGTCTTTAGATAACCCGCGTGGCACCTCCGCTAAGTGGCGCTTGATTGTTCCCGCTGAGGATTTGGAGCGAATCAGAACCATGTGGGATGCCGAAGAGCCGGAGGAAGTAGGGGGGCAAACTGTGCATGTAGGTAACGACGAAGAGGGCAACATGCACGATTCACCCCCCAACCCTTGCACGATTCACCCCCCAACTCCTGCACGATTTGCACACCCAACAACCCCTGACTATCAACCCCTGACTGATCAACCTCTGACTGTTGGTGTTGATTTTTCTGAGAAAAGAGAATCAGAGAACCAGGAGCCGGAGAATCTGGAGCAGATGCAGGAGTTCAGTGATGCCTATCCGGGGAGCGCTTCTCCCGTGATGATTGAGGTGGCTTACAGGGATGCGATTGAGGCAGGAGCTACGCATGAGCAACTAGTCGCAGCCGCGAATGAGTACGCAGCCAAGTGTGAACGGCTTGCGACAAAACCAATGATCGTTTGGAGCTTCTTAAGAAACGATACGTGGGCAAAGTACGTCAAAGAAGATCGCCCGTCCTAGCAGACAACCATCCAAAGATAAAAAAGGAATCAGCAATGAGAGTAGATGTAACTCGACAACCAGGAAAACCCGGCTTCTTCCGCGTGGAGCGGTCGAAAGACTTTGAGGATCGCATGTTTGTTTCCGCGCCTTACACGTCGGAGATTACCCGTGATGAAGCGATAAGCCTTATCGAGGCGTTGATTGTGAAGGCTGAGGAGATCTGGCCGGAGGTGAGAGAGTGAGCACTGGCCGTAAGGTCTATCAGATGCCAGACGCGCAGCGGGTGCGATGGATGAAGGACGGCAAACGGAAAAATTTTGACGCAGCGCCCGACCATGAGCGCAGGATGGTGATCGCGTATTGCGGAGCCAGGATAGAACTTCCCAGGGATAAGGCGTTGAAGCTTGCAGACATGCTTGTTGACCTGGCCGAGCAACTACCGGATTAACCCAACTACTTTTTAGCCACTCTTCCCAGACCGGGGCGGGTGGCTTTTTCGATCCATCTTCTTAGGAGCAAAAACCTTGATTTCTATCCCAGCCACTCGACCAAATGGCATACCGCATGTAATCCGCGTCAGTCAAGACACCGGCGACCCAAAGCGGATCTTTATCGGCATGGGTACACCGCGCGGCCTTGTCTTTGATATTGCGCAGGCGCGGGAGCTTGCCCAGGAACTCAACATCCTGGCAGACGTTCTGGAAGCCGAAATTTCCCAGCCATCAGGGCTACTCGTCCAAGACCTGTAGACAGCCCGTAATCAATGCCTAGAAGCCCGCCAGACGGCCTAGAAGCAATCAATCGAACATGAACCCATAAACGCCACTACAGGCGCTTAATTCGTCACACATTCCGAAAGGACACTTTAATCATGAAAACAGTAATCAATCTTGCGGCCGAGCAGATTGTCAGGGCGCAAGACATTTCCGTCGAACGTTCCCGATATGGGGACGGCATATTTGTGCGCGTGCCCCGTACCGGACAGGTGACGCTGACCAGGGAACAAGCCGGGCAGCTAGCTGATGCGCTTTACGGCCTGGCTAAGAGCGGGGTTAGCGATGTCTAGTAACGGCGAAATCTTTGCCCAGTTCATGCACGAGGCTTACGGAATAGAGCCGGAACCGGAACCGGAACCAACCGGGCCGCGTAAACCCGCACCCGTGCCAGAAGCCGGACATGCCGGGCCGTCACCAATGGCCAAAGAGGCATCAGACCTCACCAACTTTCACGAAAAACTACAGCACTACTTCAACATCCACTACTAAGGAGAACCCACATGACCAAGACCACTTACCAGCGACCAAAAGCCAACCTCACCGGCGCCCGTGGCTACCAAGCACTAGCCGATGCATGGAACATTCCAGTCGATGACCTTTACACCGATGCCTACCGTGAAGCCCGCGCCGATGCGAAAGCATGGCAGGAGCTAACCTTTACCGCCGGTGGTAAGGAAGTAGCGCAAATTATCGCCACCACACCGCGTGATAAATGGCTGGCAGAAATCAAAAAGCAGGCCGCCGATTCGGTTGCAGCGGAGCTGATTAAAGAAGGCCACCCGCGCATCAGCTTCAACCTTTCCCGGGCCGCTGATAAAGAGCTAACCGGCGATGCAGCATGGCGCCATGCTGCCACCGTCCTAGACGTGGACAAAGCCGTGCAAGACTTCCAGAACGCTGTGAGCGACCTCGGAACCACCGTCTACGATCCCATCAAGGCAGCACAGAAGAACCCAACCGCGTTTGCCGAATACATGCGCCGATCCCCTCAACTTCTGTTCCTGGATGTGCTCGGAGCGAGTGGACGTGACAGCGCCGCGTTGCATGCCAGCTTCCCAGAAATCCCGGTGTTGACCTTTTCCAAGGATGGTTTCAATCGCAAAACCAACCACTACACCGAAGAAGAAATCAACGTGCACCGCGTCGCCTTGGCCTACTTCGATAAGGCTCGAAACGATGACAACATCCTCATTGACCTGGTGCTTGGAGAATACCCAGGGTTTGAACTGGCAACCAGCCTCAACCCGAATGAGTACCGCCGCCGCCGTGAACTCATGTCCGAAGTCAACAAGATTGAACAGGTCTAATGGCATGGAGCCGGGGCAATGGCCGAACATCCACCGCACGCTGGAAACGGATCAGGCAGCGGGCAAAGGCTTCTTTGAACTACTGGTGCGCACGATGCGGGAGCGGGGAGCCACTGGAGCTAGACCACATCGTCAACACCCGGAGCGGCGGAACCGATGACATGGACAACCTGCAATGGCTTTGTGTCCCCTGTCATAAGGCAAAGACACAGCAGGAATCAGCAGCACGGCGAGGACGGTTTAAGCGACCACCTAAACCGCCACTAGCGCCTTAGTAGGCTCAGGATGCACCAACCCAAGCCGTTGGTGTGTCCGCAACTTACTAACGGACATAAGGAGACAACATTGGCTAGACCAATCAACCCACACAGCAGGCGACAGCGCCACCTAGCAAAGACAGGCGACGCCGCTGACTTCGTATCAATCCCCGCCGCTGGCAACCAACAGCCAGCACCCGCGTGGCCACTCGACAACGAACCCGCCCGCGTGGAACTCGACATGTGGAACAGTCTTTGGGCAACACCACAAGCAACCATGTGGGAATCAATGCACATCAATCACGTGATCGCCCGATACGTCATGGTCACCTGCCTGGCAGAACAAACACAACAGGCAGGACTACTGGCAGAAGTAAGACAACTAGAGGACAGGCTCGGACTAACGCCGGTGTCTTTGCGCAAACTGCAATGGAAGATTGAACACCAGGACAATCAGCCGGTTGATGCTTCCCAATCAGAGGAATCTAAAGAGCGCTGGGCACAAATCCTAGACATGGACAGGCACTAGAAACAGCACACAGGCTACAGGCAAAGCTCATCGAAAGTGCAACGAATAAACCGGGAATGACTGAACCACTCAACCTGACCATCCCCAAAAACATCGCGGCGATACTTCACCGGCTCCTGTTCATGGAACACATGCACCCCAGCACCGGACAAAGACCGTTCAATAAATACCGGCTTCACGCTCTTGATGGCAGACGATGCCCACGGCAACAACTCACCACCGGAATCAAAGCAATGATCCAAGTCGATACATGCCAGCCCATCGCCCAACATCACCCCAACACCATCACCGGCGCTGGAATCCTGCACCGCATCCCAGCTAGTCCAGGTGGCCGGGTTAGTAGACGATGCATTCCTGCCATCAACCATGACAGGACGCTTCCCCTTCGCACGTGTCCAGCGATTAGGTGCCAGCGCCTTTAGTTTCTCGATTCTTTGACGGCGAGCGCGATAAGCCTTTTGTTTGCAGGCAGCGGAACAGAACGTCGGGGTTCTGCCACGCGCGCCCATCGACTCGAAAGACGCTTCGCACCACTTGCAACTAAGGATCATAACCTCAATTCTAGCATAGAAGTGTTACGAATTAAAGACCTGACCACTATCTTTAGGTCAATGGCCTGCATGTTGTCACGAATAGATCGAACACGCGCCACAACGCCGCTAGACGTGGCGAAATTCGCCAATCAAAAGGCAACATCAAACACGCCCCAAACACCCGCCAAACAGCCAAATAAGCCCCAAAAACAGGCATAACCGCAGGACGGATCAATACGAATTATGCACGCGGTTTGAAGTCCTCTATGCCTTCCGTGGTGGGACGTGGTGGCGGAGAGCCGGGACGCCAGGGTGTTTCACAGAATTAGAAGCCCTTGTTTGTTGAGTTGCTTCGGCTGGCATCGATACCCTTTCTACTATAAAGGGCATTAACAGTAATCCCAGGTCATAGCGTTATTGCGTGTGCGCGTCTAGGCGGTTTAGTGGTACTTGTATATGCTCACCACCCGGCCATCGCCTTAAATCGGCTCACAGCGCGCCGTGACTATTCCAGAAAGAGCAGCAGGGAGTGAAATGGGTAGAGGTGCCCCGTGTCGCAAAGGACACAGGTCTATTCCGTCAGTCGCGTTGGTCGTTTAGGTATAGAGTGCGCAGCATGTGCGCGTGTGCTCACTACGGGTATTAGTCGCATGTGACAGGGCCGGGATACTCACACAGGGCGCTCACACTAACCACAGTGTGCCGCGTCCGGGCCTGCCTTTACCGCGTGGCCCTGCATGATCGGATGGGTGCTGTTCCCGCTCTAACCGGGGACGACTACGCGGGTTAGGCGTATCACCCGTTGTGTATCCACGGGCGCAGGGATGAGTAGTAGTTGGGGGTTAGGTGTTGATTGGTTCCAGCTCATCGACAGCGTGAGTGGTGTCAGTCAGGAGCGTTATCAGTGCTTCGCACACCGGGCATACTGGCCGGGGATCTTTGGCCTGAACTTTGTATGTGGCGGCAAACTCGCCGTGCTTGGTTAGCCAGGGGATGACACAGCCGCACAAGGTGTGGATGCCTTCACCGGTTTCTTTGAGTGCGCGGTGCAAGTACTTCTTATTGGCACGTTTCATGAGCGCGCCGGTTCTGTGTTCGCTTTGCGCTTCTTGACCACATCGAGTCGATCCGTGACGACCTGTTCAAGTTCGGTACGTCCGTAGATGTTGAGGAATACTTGCAGTCCGTGGGCGGGATGTTCGGGACGTGCATCCAGCTCATCTAGGCGTGCGATGATTTCACCCGCGATCATGATGAGTTCGCTGTCATAGCCCAGGACTTGCAGATCGGCGATGATGAAGCTGTACAGCTGGTTTGTGTACTCTTTGCCGATGATGCGGTCGGCTTCTTCCAATAGGGCGGTGGCGCTGATAGGATATGTGTCAGACATGCGGAATCTCCGTTTCCGTTGTGTTGAGGCCCCCGGATACGCCAATATCCGTTGTGTGGCCGCTTATGCCCCTATACCCCTATCATCGATCTTTCGCCTGGTCCGCAATTCCGGCTATGACTACGTGCATCATCGCTCCAATGCGCAACATGAATCCTTTGATGCAGAAGTAGTGGAAGACGACCGCAATCACTGGCTCGCGCACGAACCATTGATGGGCATCGATACCCGCATGGATGTCAAAGACGCATTAGAGAACCTGCAGCCCGATCAGCGTGAGGTGTGGTGGTTGACTGAAATCGGCGGGTATTCATTACGCGATGTGGCGGGTTTCCAAGGAGTACCGGAAGGCACGATTAAGTCCAGACGCTCACGGGCGAAAAAGGCACTGCGCTCCGCGATTGCCTAGTTCAACACCCAACAACGGTAGAATTGCTCTTCAGGAAGAGATCACAGCACCTGCCGGTGTCACATGCGATCAGCGGTGGCATAGGTGGCGAATAGAATGAAATTACTTTCATCATAATGCTGTTGATCTGATTGGCGGCTACAATCGCCAGCGACAACAAATAGAGGAGTTAGTACATGACCATCCACGATGTCGCCATTGTTGGGTCCGGCCCAGCTGGCTACACCGCCGCACTTTATGCGGCACGCGCAGAACTCAAGCCAATTGTTTTTGAAGGCTTTGAGTACGGCGGCGAATTGATGAACACCACCGAGGTGGAGAACTACCCAGGTTTCCAAAAGGGCATCATGGGCCCTGAGCTGATGGAAGAAATGCGCGCTCAGGCTATTCGTTTCGGCGCTGACCTGCGTATGGAAATCGTGGATTCAGTAGAGCTCGAAGGTGAGATCAAGAAGATCCACGTCGGCGATGAAGTCTTCGAAGCACGCTCCGTCATCCTTGCTACCGGTGCAGCACCACGCCACTTGGGCGTTGAGGGCGAAGACACCCTGACTGGACGTGGTGTCTCCACCTGTGCAACCTGCGATGGATTCTTCTTTAAGGGCCACAACATTGCTGTTGTTGGCGGCGGCGACTCCGCGATGGAAGAGGCTACCTTCCTGACCAAGTTCGCTGAGACGGTTACTATTATTCACCGCCGCGAGGAGTTCCGCGCATCCAAGATTATGCTGGAGCGCGCGCGTGAGAATCCACAGATCAAGTGGGAACTGAATAAGACCGTAGAAAAGGTCATCGACGTCGACGGCAAAGTCGGCGGCCTAGAGCTCAAGGACACCGTCACCGGTGAAACCTCGACCTTGGACGTCACCGCTATGTTCGTCGCCATTGGCCACGATCCTCGCTCTGAGTTCCTGAATGGCCAGATAACCACCAATGAAGAAGGCTACGTGGTCGTTGAGCAGCCATCGACCCGCACCAGCCTCGAGGGCGTCTTTGCGTGCGGTGACCTGGTGGATGACCACTACCAGCAGGCAATTACCGCTGCTGGTTCCGGCTGCCGCGCAGCGATTGACGCGGAACATTTCTTGGCAGCACAGCGTTAGGAAGAGTATGAGCAACGTAATTGACGTAACCAAGGACACCTTCCGCAGCGAGGTCATCGACTCCGACAAGCTCGTCGTCGTTGATTTCTGGGCTGAATGGTGTGGTCCATGCAAGAAGCTATCCCCAATGCTGGATGAGATTGCTGAAGAGATTGGTGATGACGTCACCATCGCGAAGATCAATGTGGATGAAGAGCGTGAGCTGGGCGCCATGTTCCAGGTCATGTCCATCCCTTCTGTCTTGATGTTCAAGAATGGCGAAAAGGTTGATGAATTCGTTGGTCTTCAGCCAAAGCCAGCAATCACTTCCAAGATTCAGGCACAGCTCTAAAGCCGCAGCCGCCACTCTAGAAATCTTGGCCCTGAGGCTTCTCGCTCAAGGCCAGAGTTGAGCGACTCGCAACCCCCTCCCAGACTATGGCTGGGAGCACGATGAGAACTCACTGTGATGGGAGTGCGAACCAAAGGAGAGCCGGAGTACTAAGCCATACGCTTAGGCTTTGGCTCTCTATTTTTATGCCATATTCATGCAGGTCATTGCATATATTTCAGCAAGTTACTGGATTTCAAAACAACGTGATGGCTTTGTTATCGTTATGTCTCATAGATTGCACTGAACGCCGTGTGAAATGGCGTATTCTCAAAATGTCGCACTAGAGTGGAGACAGAGTTTAATTGTGTACCAATTAAGTTGCTTCACTTAAGTAATCATGAAATTTAGAAAGGGGGACGAAGTGGACCGTATTCTTCAAGTTGGGGATCGCAGTGCCCGCGTAGCCGAGGCACGAGCCACACTTGCGCGAATCGGATTGTTGTCGAATTACAGCGGCGATGTGTCCGACTGGAAGCGTCAAAAGTTCTCCGAAGAAGATAAGCACTTCGACTCCGAGCTTTCCGCCATCGTAAGAGCATTCCAACAGTCGCGCGGTATTGTTCCCTCGGGAAATATCGATGAGCTGACGTTGCGCGAGCTGCGCCAAGCATCCTACAAGCTAGGTACGCGAGTGCTGAGCTACCAGCCAAATAATGAGTTGGTGGGTGATGACGTTGCACAATTGCAGAAGCAGCTGCAAGAGCTAGGCTTTTACATGCAGCGTATCGATGGCCACTTTGGGTCATCAACCCATGAAGCCCTGCTGGAGTACCAGCTCAACTACGGCCTTCAACAAGACGGAGTCTGTGGCCCAGCTACTATCCGTGCTTTCAGCCTGCTAGGCCGCCGCATTACTGGTGGTTCTGCGCACAATATCCAAGAGCGCGAGCGTGTTCGCAACGCTGGACCAAAGTTAGCTGGCAAGCGCGTTGTTATTGACCCCGCCCTGGGTGGGGCTAATAAGGGTCAGAAGGTTAAAGGTCGTTTTGGGGATATTTCTGAGGAAGAAATCATCTGGGACCTGGCTGAACGCGTCGCAGGCCGAATGATTGCGGCCGGAATGGAGATCATTTACTCCCGTACCCGCATGGATGATCCATCCATGAAGGACCGCGCTGATATCGCGAATGCATTTGATGCTGACCTGGTCATCTCATTGGGCTGCGACTCCTACCCGAATGAGAAGGCTAATGGCGTAGCCTCCTTTTACTTTGGGTCAGAGATCGGCAATTCCTCGATGATTGGTGAGACCCTCTCGGGCTATATTCAGCGTGAGATTGTTGCCCGCACGGAGCTGGGTAATAACCAGAACCATGCGCGCACATGGTCCCTGCTGCGGATGACGCGAATGCCGGTTGTTCAAGTGATATTAGGCTATTTAACTAATCCTCATGATGTATCTGTCTTGACCAACCCAACCCACCGCGATGACATTGCTGAAGCCATCGTGGTTGCAGTCAAGCGCCTCTATCTCTTGGATGAAGATACTGCGCCGACCGGTACGTATAACTTCGCTGAGCTGCTGCGCGCTGAGCAGTCCTCGTAGTCAGGTTCCGAATAACAAAGTGTGGGCCCCAGGATCGCTCCTGGGGCCCACACTTTGTATTCTTTAAGTGCTTAGGCAAGCGCGCGGGCAACGAGGTCTTCGGCAGCTGCGGCAGAAAGCAAGTCATGACTTGGTGGTAACTCCAAGCGTAGGCGCGGGGCAACTGGATGGTCTTTGATGACCTCAAATCCCGCGCCCTGCAGGATAGATACTGGAATCAGGCCGATATTATCTGGCCGAATTCCTAGAAAATGCCGGGCTATCTCATAGTTCACATCAGCGAAGAAACTCGTGGATGCGCTATTGAAAATATCAAAGTCTGATTCAGACTCAGTATCCGAGCGGTCATAGAAGATCTCATCTTCTTCCTCGCCGACATCGTGATAGCCGAAGGCTTCCACCGCCTCGAAATCACGTTCCACGAGGTCCATGATGGTCGTATCAAGGAGCACTGACTCCAGTCCACGCCCAGCACGTTGTGAGGTCACAAAAAGCGAAGTAATAATTGCTGCATCGGAGCTGACCGGCCCAGTCGGCATTTGCGCTATGCCAGGCGCATCTTGAGCAGCACAGTAGATGATCGATGCATCTTCGCGGATGCTAAAACCACAGTTACCAAAGCTCAGCATTGTCGATGAAATCCACGCCTCTTTTTCGAAGCGTGGATCTTCGACCTCATGCACGCACTCCCAATACATGGACGTTGCCGCCCGTGGGTGCATCTCCGAATCTGGAGTCAGTGGTACAAGCATGGTTTTAGCTCTTAAATTTTAACTATCCTGTTTGCCATCGATGAGAGCCATGATGCGCTCAAAGTCTTCCTGGTCTCCGAACTCAACTACCATTTTGCCCTTGCGCTTACCCATTGTCACCGTGACCTTAGTGTCAAAGCGATCTGAGAGGCGCTCACCGGCGGCGGTATAGACCTGCGGCTGTGGAGCAGCTGGCTTCGGTGTCGGCTTATCAGGCAAACCATTGCGCTTAATCAGCGTCACGGCTTCTTCAGTCGCGCGGACAGACAGGCCTTCGGCAACAATACGCTGCGCCAGCTGCTCCATCGCTTCCTTGTCATCCAGCCCCAGCAGCGCACGCGCATGGCCGGAGCTCAGCACCCCAGCTGCCACACGACGCTGAACCTCTACTGGCAGACGCAGCAAACGAATGGTGTTGGTAATCTGTGGACGGGAACGGCCGAGGCGGTCAGCCAGCTCGTTTTGGGTAACGCCGAACTCTTCCAGCAATTGCTGGTACGCATTCGCTTCTTCCAGCGGATTGAGCTGGACGCGGTGGATATTCTCCAAGAGCGCATCACGCAGAAGTGAATCGTCCTTGGTGTCACGCACGATCGCAGGAATAGTTGCCAGACCTGCCTTGGCGGATGCACGCCAGCGGCGCTCACCCATGATCAGTTCGAAGCCACCGTCACCTGAAGCGCGAACCACTACTGGCTGCAGCAAACCAAACTCACGGATGGAATGAACCAACTCATTCAGCTCATCTTCATCGAAGACTGTGCGTGGCTGCTTCGGGTTCGGCTGAATCTCACCAACTGAAATTTCACGATAAGTTGCACCAATGGAAGCTGGCTTCGGTTGACGCTTCTTTGACGTCCCCGTGCCGATTGTCGGAGCGCCAGCAACGCGGCGAGACTGGCCGCTGCCGCCCTCAGACTTACCGCCTAGTACCGAATCCTCGGAGCCCGATGACTGATCGGTATCAGGTTTCTTTCCTTGCTCAGGCTTGCGCTGAGACACACCTAGGATCACGTCAGCAGCGTCATTGCCCAAGCGAGGCTTGCGGGTTGGGGCATCTGGACCGGAAGGGATCAGGGCGGCCAGACCACGACCGAGCCCACCCTGTTTCACTTGTGGTTTAACCTGTGGTTTCTTGTCAGCCATAACTATCTCTCTTTAAGCCTATCCTTCTAATTCCGCATAAATATCCGGGCTCACGCCGATCACGCCAGTGGTTTCATGCGGCACATAATCACCGCGTTCATGTAATTCCTTCGCCGCAGCAACGTATGCGCGAGCGCCAGGAGAAGACGGGTCATATTCAATGACAGTCTTGCCAAAGCCAGGGGCTTCAGAGACGCGAATAGAACGCGGAATGAGGTTTCCTAAGACCACCGCACCGAATTGCTCACGTACCTCATCAGCAACCTGTGATGCCAGCTTGGTACGAGCGTCATACATAGTGAGCAAAACACCAGAAATATGCAGATCCTCATTCAGATGCTGACGAATCATGGTGATATTGCCCAATAACTGCCCCACACCTTCCAGTGCGTAGTACTCACACTGGATTGGGATGATGACTTCTTCCGCACACGTCATGGCATTGATGGTCAAAAGACCCAGCGATGGCGGGCAGTCAATGAAGACATAATCAAATTGGTGTTCCTCTAAGAAGCCCTTATGCAAGGCATCATAAAGCCTAAACTCACGGCGCACGAGAGAGACCATTTCAATCTCCACGGCTGCCAGATCAATGGTGGCAGGAATGCAGTACAGGTTCTCCAATGCGGGTGAAGACTGCATAGCTTGCTCTGCCTGGATATCTCCCAAAAGCAGCTCGTAGCTCGACGGAGTTCCGGAGCTATGTTCAACATTGACCGCGGTAGATGCGTTGCCCTGTGGATCCAAGTCAATAACTAGGACCTTGCTTCCAGCCTCGGACAAGGCTGCAGCGAGGTTCACGGCGGTGGTGGTCTTACCAACACCACCTTTCTGGTTCGCGATAGTGATCAGGCGCGGATTAGTCATGCCCACCACTCTAGTTCACCCGAGGGACACGGATGATGGTAGTCCCGCGGACGACTTCGACCACGGCTTTTCCACCGCCGGCCTTCTTGATATCTGCAGCATCCCGTTCTAATTCTTCATGCACGGATTCGCCTTTCATGGCGATCATTTCGCCACCTTTGCGCACCAGCGGCAAGGACCATTTTGCAAGTTTGCCCAACGGAGCTACTGCACGGGATGTAACAATGTCTGCACCTGCAGCCTGCTTCTTCACCGGTCCTTCTTCGGCGCGGCCGCGAATCACCGTGACATTAGTCAGCTCCAGCGCATCAACTACTTCCTGAAGGAACACCGAGCGCTTCAACAGTGGCTCAATCAACGTGATGTTGAGATCCGGACGGGCGATGGCAAGTGGAATTCCAGGAAGACCAGCACCAGATCCGATATCGACGACAGTAGCGCCCTGTGCCATGACATCACCAATAACGGCACAGTTGATGAGGTGGCGGTCCCACAACCGTGGAACTTCACGCGGGCCGATGAATCCGCGCACGGAGCCATCGGTAGCCAGCAGGTCATGGTATTTTTCGGCCAGGCCTATGCGGTCTTTGAATACGTCCGACGGCTCCACGCGAACAACTCCCTAGATAAGTGAAATAACAATAAGAACTAAAAGTAAAAAGCGTCTGGGATAAAAATATCCCAGACGCTTCAAAGTATAAAGGCTAGTAAATTCTTAGCCTATTTACCGGCTTAGTTGCCCTGCTTGCGCTGCTTCTTAGTGCGGGTATCGCGCTTACGTGCACCTGGCTTAGGAGCGGTGGTGCGCTTAAGCTCAATCTTTGCCTGCTCTTCGGCTTCTTCCTCACGGTCCATCTTCGCGTTGACCATGCGGGTCTGAACGTAGGTCCAGACGGTGTTTGCCAGCATGTAGAACAACAGACCAATTGGCCAGATGAAGCCGGAAATAACCAGCATGCCCGGCATGACCCAGAGCATCATCTTGGACATCATCTGCATCTGTTGCTGCATCATCTCAGCATTTTGACCCTGTGGCGCCTGGGTCTTACCGGACGCACGGCGTGCCTCCTGGCGGTTGAGAGACATACGCGCGTTCAGGTGAGTGAGAACAGCAATGATCGCAATCAACGGCACGATGATCATCGCAGCCTGGGCCATCGTCAGATCGTGAAGCAATGGCGAGTTCAGACGCAGGTTGGCTACCAGTGGAACTCCGAAGAGTTCTGCATCGACGTACGACTGAACATGCTCTGGATCGAAGAAGTAGTTGCCAATGCTTGCATTTTGCTCGATGGTCATTGGCTCACCAGCTGGTTGGCCAATTCCGCCGGCAACAGAAACAGTACGGTCGAAGGAACGTAGAACGTGGAACAGACCAATGAACATTGGAATCTGAGCCAGCATTGGCAAACAGCCTGCCATCGGTCGGACCTTGGAGTCCTTATAGACCTTCTGCATTTCTTCGGCTTGCTTGGTCTTGTCATTGGCGTACTTAGTACGCACCTCTTGCAGCTTTGGCTGCAGCTCCTGCATCTTGCGCTGTGAACGCAAAGACGTCAGAGTTGGCTTGACCATGATGGCCTTGAGCGTCCAGGTCAGCAAAATGATGGCCAAAATCCATGTCAGGCCCGCTGATGGGTCCATGACACGACTCAAAAGCCAATGCCAGCAATACAGCACGAATGAAATCGGCCAATAGATAAAATTAAGCACTGGGAGTTGGTTTCCTCAACTGATCGATTAAATTTGTTTTTTCTTCGGTACTGGGTCAAAACCGCCCGGATGCCACGGACCGCACTTGCATAGCCTAGCCGCAGCTAGAACCACACCATGTACCGCGCCATGGACCGACACTGCTTCAAGTGCATAAGCACTGCATGTTGGTTCGAAGCGACACGTAGACACCGGCTTTATCGGTGAAACATGCTTTTGGTAGAAGCGTACCGCCTTTACCAACGGTTTTGCCGCACCACGAGCCTGCGGGATCTCTTCGCCATCAGAATTGAAGTACTCTTCGGTGCTCATTTAGGAGCTCTTCTCAAGCTTCTTCCTTATGCGCGCAAGCGCAGTACGAAGATCTTGTTCTAATTCAGCACTGGTTGCCTCACCGCTGGGCGGTAAAGCTCGAATCACAATATCCATTGTTTCTGGCACATCGTCAATGATGTCCATGCACACATGACGAAGCCGCCGGGAGGTGCGGTGACGAATCACTGCATTCCCAACGGCTTTAGAAACAACCAAGCCGAACCGTGGACCAGTGGTCACCAGTTCGGCATCGGATGAGTTGACGTGCGCATGCACGACAACAGTGCGAGAACCCACACGCCGCCCACGCTTAATTACCCGACGAAACTGTGTCGGAGACGTGAGCTTGAACTGTGTTGGTAGCACGAATTAAGCAGTCAGCTTAGAGCGACCCTTCTTGCGGCGAGCTGCCACAATAGCGCGACCTGCACGGGTAGACATGCGGGTGCGGAAGCCATGCTTACGAGCACGACGACGGTTGTTCGGCTGGAAAGTGCGCTTTCCCTTTGCCACGATAATCTCCTCAAAGTTGTACCGGGCCAGGTGCGCTTGGCACGCCAAGCCCGCGTTAAAAATTTCCAAAATGTAAGTAGTTAACGTTTCACCACCTGCAAATATTCTCTCGGCAGCGCTTAATGAGAGCGCTTAGCCGATAAGTACTTTGCATCCGGGGTAGAACACATACTTACGCGCAGCCAGATTGCTGCGATAGACCATGACAGATTACGTGATTTGACGGGCATTAAACAAATCGACACTCAGGGGCACCCGAAATTACAAAGATGTTTTTATCCCCTGGATAACGGCACTTTCGCCCGCCCACCCTGCGGGCTTAGAGTGCGAGACTTTTGACAGCATTTTCCTATCCCGCCGAAAGTAAACGCGGAAAGATACTCCACTAGACACAGGCTTCAAAAACCGGGTAAACATGAGTAATCCACTTATTCACAGACTTGGTCTAGATGTGGATAAACCTCAATTTAAACTTTAGACTTTGGCGATTGTCGCAGGTAAATGCTATTTCTAGGGCAATTGAGAGTTATTCACACCCATAGACTAGGCTGTGGATAACCAATCTTTTCACACCTGTGGACAACTCTGTGGACTACAAGGTAGACGCGGAATTCCAGATGTGGAAAGTTCAGTGAGAAAATGAGATTTAGCTGTTAATGCATAAATTACAAATTCTCCCGCGACTGGGGCCCACACCAGCACGTTTTGCTGATGTGTGATTTAGGCTACTTTCACGCTGCAGGCTACGCCCTGCCTTTATTTGTTCTGTCCGCTTAACTATTCGAATGCAAAGGGCTTTGGTGTGTCTGACCAACAATCGTCCCTGACCTCCACGTGGCGCGTCATCGTTGAAGAACTGCTGCAGCTTTCTGAGCAACCCAACTCAGAGGTCCCAACTTTTACCAATCAGCAGCGAATTCACCTGCAGTTATTGAAGCCCATCATGATCAGTGATGGCTATGCATTTTTGGCGACCCCAAATCCGCGCGCCCGGGACATTGTTGAAGAAGAGTTGTCCACCCACATTGCTGCCGGACTATCCCGCTACATGGGACGCCCTTGTTCTGTTGCCATCACGGTCGCTCCCCCAGAGGAGACCGAGCAACCGGGTACTGGCGCACACTCGAATCCCAATAATTCTGGCCGCCAGATCGATCAGTTCAACTATGACTCAGGAAACTCCGCGCAGCAGCGCCCGCGCCTGAACCAGGTGGATGTCTCCCAGCAGGACTTTTATCGATCCCACCAAGACAATTATCAAGCTGATACTCACCATCAACCTGAGAAGCGTCAGCAGCAGGCAGATAATCACAACTATTACGACGATCGCAGCCAGCAGGATTTTCAGCCGCAGCGTTTTAATGCTGCTTCGTTTAATCAGGATCAGAATTCATCGAATTCTGACTATCCACCAGCTTCTCAGTCTTCCCCGCAGCAGCGTCAACCACAGATGCCGCAGTCATGGCAGACCAGTCATTCCCCGGCCAACTTGGATGAGCTTGCCGATGCCTACCAGTCGCAGCAACCTAATCAGTCTTCTTATCAATCACCATCTTCCGCACGCATCCCACGTGAACGCCCAGCGCATGACCCAAACCGTGAACAATCACTGAACCCAAAGCACACCTTTGACAACTTCGTGATTGGTTCATCGAACCGTTTTGCCAATGGTGCTGCTGTGGCGGTCGCCGAAAATCCGGCGCGTGCCTATAACCCACTATTTATTTGGGGCGGTTCTGGTCTGGGTAAGACTCACCTTCTGCATGCCGCGGGCAATTATGCGCAGCTGCTGCACAAGGGTTTGCGCGTAAAGTACGTCTCTTCAGAAGAATTTACGAATGACTACATCAACTCCTTGCGTGATGACCGCCAGGAATCTTTCAAGCGTCGTTACCGCAACTTAGACATCCTGATGGTCGATGACATTCAGTTCTTGGAAGGTAAAGAGTCCACTCAGGAAGAGTTCTTCCATACCTTTAACGCACTGCACCAGGCGAATAAGCAAATCATTTTGTCTTCTGACCGTCCGCCAAAGCAGTTGACCACGCTAGAAGATCGTCTGCGTACCCGTTTCGAAGGTGGTCTGATTACTGATATTCAGCCGCCTGACTTGGAAACCCGCATCGCTATTTTGATGAAGAAGGCTTCTGCCGATGGCACCACCGTCGATCGCGCTGTGTTGGAGCTCATTGCCTCTCGCTTTGAGACGTCGATCCGTGAGCTCGAAGGCGCGCTGATCCGTGTCTCGGCTTATTCCTCTTTGGTTGATGAGCCGATCAATATCGAAATGGCTGAAATTGCTTTGCGTGATCTGGCTCCAGATTCCGCAGCAGAGCAAATCACGCCTAATACGATCATTGAAGTAACAGCGGAATACTTCAATATTGAGGTCGATACCTTGACTGGTTCCGGCAAGAAGCGCGATATCGCGCATGCCCGCCAGTTGGCTATGTATCTGTGCCGCGAACTAACCGATCTCTCGCTGCCAAAGCTGGGCGAGCAATTCGGCGGCAAAGACCACACCACTGTTATGTATGCGGAGCGCAAGATCCGCCGTGAGATGACAGAAAAGCGCGAAACCTATGACGAGATCCAGGCGTTGACCCAACGCATCAAATCCCGCGGCCGCGCCTAGTCTCATTAATTCGTAACCGATAAGGCTGCACTACCTTCTAACCACCGTCTACTCCTCGAGCAAAAGCTCTTGGATAGGCGGCTTTTAAGGTTTTATGCCCATCACCTGGCAAAAAGTTATCCACAGTGTTATTCACACTTGTGTAATTTCATTGTTGTAATTTAATGAGCTTGGACACGTTTTGAGTTTTCACAAGACCAAGAAAACCTCCGACCTGCTGTGATCACTGTTGTGCGATCTTGGTGAATAACAAAGACCCGTCTGTGGATAACTTTCGTGTAATTTGAGTTATCCACATTTCGCCCGATCTATCCCCAGATTGATCACACGGGTTAGCACACGATCGATCTTGCCCCCGAGCATGGAAAACTTGTGATTATCCACAGGATCCACAGCACTTATTACTATTACTAGTTTTATTTCTAGATCACTTAAAAGAAAGAGGGCGTGTGTGAAAGTTTGCTCCGAGCCCACGGCGTCCCCGCGGCTCGGGCTAAATGACAAGAAATCAACAACTAGCGCAATGCCATGGGAACTGGGTAAGTTGGAAGCATTGCTGAATTGCACAATTTTTGTAAGTTCTAGAACCTCAAGAAGTTTTTCAACCAGGTAAGTTCTAAGAATTCCGCATGCCCAGGTACTGAACCCACGGTCACCAAAGGCAGCAGATTTTTGGAAGTTACCTAGTCGGCGAGCCTGAAATGACATGAACGTCATGAAGCTGGGCACGGCGCATCGACAGTGAGTCAAGGAGAGTAAAGACGCACATGGAAACCCTAGGAACCAACGCCGTGTCATTTCGTGTGGCTAAAGATGACTTAAGCCATGCGGTTGGATGGGTTGCCCGTAACCTCCCGACTAAGGCAGCGCAGCCAGTACTTCGCGCAATGATCATCACCGCGGATGACAATGGTTTAGAACTCGCTGGCTTCGATTACGAGGTATCTACTCGTGTTCGTATCGCTGCTGAGATCGAAGAACCAGGTCGTATCGCAGTAGCAGGCAAGTTGATGAGTGACATCGTCAGCGCTATGCCCAATAAGCCAGTGGAGATCCGCCAGGAAGAGACCAAGGTTCTCATTCAATGTGGTTCTTCCCGCTTTGAGCTGCCAACGATTTCTCTAGATGATTACCCTCAGCTGCCGGTTCTCCCTGAGGTCACCGGCAAGGTCAACCCACAGCTTTTCTCCGCAGCCGTATCCCAGGTCGCAGCCGCAGCGGGCAAAGATGACACCCTGCCAATGCTCACTGGTATTTCCATGGCGATCGATGGCACCAAGGTAAATCTCACTGCCACTGACCGCTTCCGTCTAGCAGTACGCACCCTCGAGTGGGAGCCCACCGCTGAAGACATCAAGACCCAGCTCCTTGTCCCAGCCAAGACCCTGCAAGAAACTGCGCGTTCTTTGGATACTCACGTCAATGACCCAATTGAGATCGCAGTAGGAACTGGTGACAGCATTGCTGCCGATGGCCTCTTCGGCCTTCATGCTGATAACCGTGAGACCACCACGCGCATGCTGGATGCAGAGTTCCCAACTGTCTCGCACTTGCTACCGAAGACCCACACTGCGATCGCATCTGTTGAGATCGGCCCACTTCAGGAAGCTATTCGCCGTGTTTCCTTGCTGACCGACCGCAATGCACAGATCCGCATGCTCTTTACCGAAGGCGAAGTACAGCTGGCCGCCGGTGCAACTGATACTGGTAACGCTGAAGAGACCATCCCTTGTGCTTTCAGCGGCCGTGATGAGTTGCTCATCGCCTTCAACCCAGGCTTCCTCAAAGACGGCCTGGCTGTTATTCCAACTGATCGCGTGGTCTTTGGTTTCACGGAACCTTCCCGCCCAGCCATTATGTTGCCTGAGCCAGAAGAACTGCCTGAAGCAGATGAAGATGGTAATTTCCCAACGCCGGATACCTACTTCACCTACCTGTTGATGCCTGTGCGTCTGCCTGGTTAAACTAGCGCTGTAGATGTATATTCGTGAGCTTCACCTGCGAGATTTCCGATCTTGGCCTGAGCTAAAGCTAGATCTGAAACCTGGCATTGTCCTATTTGTCGGCCGCAACGGTTTTGGTAAAACCAATATCGTTGAGGCCTTAGGCTATGTCGCGCACTTAAGCTCACACCGCGTCAACCAGGATGCGCCTTTGGTTCGGCAAAACACCAATAGTGCGCGGGTATCTGCCACGGCAGTCAATCAGGGCCGCGAACTTACCGCGCATTTGCTGATCAAGCCGCATGCGGCCAATCAGGCACAAATTAATCGAACCCGCTGTAAGTCTCCACGTGAGTTACTCGGCGTGGTGAAGACCGTGCTCTTTTCACCAGAAGATCTGGCATTAGTGCGCGGCGAACCAGCAGAACGCCGCCGCTATTTGGATGACATCATTGCCACTCGTACTCCGCGTCTGGCAGGCGTAAAGGCTGATTATGACAAGGTATTGCGCCAGCGTAACGCGTTATTAAAGTCGGCATCGGCAGCCATGCGCCGCGGCTATGGTGATACCGAAGGCGCTTCCGCCTTAGCGACTTTGGACGTGTGGGATTCGCAACTAGCTGCCCTCGGCGCCCAAGTCATCAAGGCCCGCCTGGAGTTGGTTGATCATCTTGCTGAACTCATCCCGGCTGCTTATGAAAGCTTGGCACCCGAATCACGTCCGGCGCATATTAGCTATAAATCCACCATCGATATCTCTGACCGCGAGGTATTAGACGCCGTCATGCTGGCTGAGCTGGGCGCTAAACGCCAGCGCGAGATCGAACGCGGTATCTCTTTGGTGGGCCCCCACCGTGATGATGTGGAATTACACCTGGGTTCCACACCAGCCAAAGGCTTTGCCAGCCACGGTGAGACCTGGTCTTATGCCATTTCATTGCGCTTTGCCGAGTTTCAGCTTTTGCGCTCTGAAGACTCCGATCCGATTTTGATTCTTGATGACGTCTTTGCCGAGCTTGACGCGCAGCGCCGCGAGAAGCTGGTCAAACTCGCCGCCGGCGTAGAACAGGTATTCATTACCGCTGCGGTCGATGAAGACCTGCCAGAAAACCTGGTTCCCATTGAACGTTATGAGATCGCGGTTGAAGACACCGATGAAGGCCGTATTTCCGTCCTGGGCCGCTCCCCGATGTCAGCTGATGAAACTACAGTAGAAGAAAGGATAGATACCCCGGAAGAACCGGAAGCAAAGGCGGATGACGGCGATGACTAACACTGATCCAGTGCAGCAAGCCTTTGAGCACATTCGTAGGCGTTCCCCGAATCCGCCAAAGCTGCATCACGTATCGAAATCCAAGATCGCCAAGATGCCCGTAGAAAAACCACAAGGAATTCCAGTTCCGCAGGTTCCCGGTTTTGATATTTCTGAGCTTTCCAAAACCCCGCGGCGGAAATACCGCGGAAAAGGTCGTGAAACCGGCGGTGATGGCCGCCGTATCCGGAAATCAGTTGATATTCCGAAGCTGGGCTCGCACATCGCGCGCGAAATTACTCACCGCGGCTGGGAACATGACCTGGCGCATGGCTGGATTACTGGTCACTGGGACAAGCTTGTGGGCATCAAAATTGCTGAACACACGCATCCGGAGAAGATCGAAAACGGTATCATTTATGTTGCGTGCGATAATTCAAATTGGGGTACGCAATTGCGTTATTTGCAGCGTCCCATCTTGCAGAAGATTGCCGAACAGGTCGGCCCGAATGTAATTACGCAATTGAAAATTTCAGGCCCAAAGCAACATCGCAATTATCAAGGTCCCATGTGGGTAAAACCGCAAGGTTCTAGGGATACATACGGCTAAATTATTAATCTTAATTAAATACCTTGATAACCTGCTTGTTTCGGCGGTGCAGCTGAAAAATGTCGCGCAGGTTAATAAAAATTACCGGATAATTTCGCCTCTAGCCCAAGTGAGGTGGCTCTAGGTAGGGGGACACAGTGTAGAATGGTGAGAGTCTTAGAACTACACAGACGCATTTGAAAGTATCTGAGTGGTTCGCCCTTTTCACCAAAAGGGGTTTATCTACACTATTGATTTTCGCAGCGGTTTACCGCTGTTTAAATTTGGAATAAAGGAGTACACGGTTTCGTGGCTACCCAACCAGAATATAACGCTGGGTCTATTACCATCCTGGAAGGCTTAGAGGCTGTCCGCAAGCGTCCAGGTATGTACATCGGCTCGACCGGTCCGCGTGGTTTACACCACCTTATTTGGGAGGTCGTGGATAACTCAGTCGATGAGGCCATGGCAGGTTATGCCTCCAAGGTCATTGTTCGTCTGATGGAAGATGGTGGCGTTGAGGTCACCGATGATGGCCGCGGTATCCCCGTGGGCATGCACGCCTCCGGCGCACCAACCGTTCAGGTTGTTATGACCCAGCTGCACGCTGGCGGTAAGTTCGACTCTGATTCCTACGCTGTTTCCGGTGGTCTGCACGGTGTTGGTATCTCCGTCGTGAACGCGCTGTCCACCCGCGTGGAAGCAGAAATCAAGACTGACGGCAAGCACTGGTACCAAAATTTCAATGCTTCTATTCCAGAAGAGCTGGTTGAGGGCGGCAATGCCCGCGGCACTGGAACCAAGATTCGTTTCTGGGCAGATCCAGAGATCTTTGAGACCACCGAGTATGACTATGACACCATCTCGCGGCGTTTGCAGGAAATGGCGTTCCTGAATAAGGGTCTGACCATCCAGCTGATTGATGAGCGTGTCACCAAGGAACAGCTGGACCTGGAGGCTATCGCGGATGCAGAGTCCGGTGAAAAGCAGCTGGATGACGCAAGCTTTGATGATGCTGATGTTGATGACTTCAATGAAGGCGATCAAGCAAAGCCTGCAACTGAGGAGAGCGAGCCTTCTGACAAGCTGCAGAAGAAGGTCACGTTCCACTACCCAGACGGTTTGATTGATTACGTAAAGTTCATCAATAAGACTAAGTCTGCTATCCACCCAACCGTCGTCGCATTTGATGTCAAGGGCGCTGACCATGAGGTTGAGATAGCGATGCAGTGGAACCAGGGCTACAAGGAATCCACGCACACCTTCGCTAACACCATCAATACTTATGAAGGTGGTACGCACGAGGAAGGCTTCCGTTCTGCGCTGACGTCCTTGATGAACCGTTATGCTAAAGAGCATAAGCTGATGCGCGAAAAAGACGGCAGCCTCACCGGTGATGACTGCCGTGAAGGCTTGGCAGCGGTGGTATCCCTGAAGGTCGGCGAGCCACAGTTTGAGGGCCAGACCAAGACCAAACTGGGTAACTCTGAGATCAAGGGCTTTGTTCAGCGCGCGGTGAATGAGCACCTCAATGACTGGTTTGACGCCAACCCGGCTGAGGCCAAGGCCATTGTTAATAAGGCCGTTTCTTCCTCCCAAGCTCGTGTTGCAGCGCGTAAGGCACGTGAGTTGGTGCGCCGTAAGTCCGCGACGGATTTGGGCGGATTGCCAGGTAAGCTCGCTGATTGCCGTACCAAGGACCCAAGCATTTCTGAGCTGTACATCGTGGAGGGTGACTCCGCGGGCGGTTCCGCAAAGGGTGGCCGTGACTCGATGTTCCAGGCTATTTTGCCACTGCGCGGCAAGATCCTGAACGTGGAGAAGGCACGCATGGACAAGGTACTGAAGAACGCCGAGGTCCAGGCCATTATTACTGCGCTGGGTACCGGTATCCATGAAGAGTTCGATATTTCGAAGCTACGCTATAACAAGATTGTGTTGATGGCCGACGCCGACGTTGACGGCCAGCACATCGCTACCTTGTTGCTGACTCTGCTCTTCCGTTTCATGCCGCAGCTGGTTGAGGAAGGCCACGTCTACTTGGCTAATCCACCTCTCTACAAGCTGAAGTGGGGCAAGGGTAAGCCGGGCTACGCGTATTCTGATGATGAGCGTGACAAGCTGCTCGAAGAGGGCCTGAATGCCGGCCGTAAGATCAATAAGGATGACGGCATCCAGCGCTACAAGGGTCTGGGTGAGATGAACGCGTCTGAGCTGTGGGAGACCACGCTGGACCCAACCAACCGTATTCTGCGTCGTGTTGATCTTGAGGACGCTCAGCGTGCCGATGAACTCTTCTCCATCTTGATGGGTGATGACGTCGCTGCACGTCGTTCCTTCATTACCCGCCGCGCGAAGGATGTGCGCTTCCTGGACATCTAGGATCCATTGCTTGCCGATGGAACCTTCTACTTAGCAAAACACCGTCATCTACGTTTACCAACGTGATGACGGTGTTTTCTCTATTCTGGGTGTCATGACCGTGAGGATCTTCACCACCGAGTTCATTGCTAAGCCAGAAGACCTGGACCGTGCTTATGCGCTGTATCAGCAACGCATAGGGCAACTGAGTGATGTTCAGCCTGATGCCACGATCTTTGCTTATTCGCCGAGACCACTTCCATCAGATTCTGTCTTTGATCTGTGGTTTCTGCGTACCCAGGCCGTGTATGACCGCCTAGATTCGCCCGAACAATGGCAGCTCTATGAGCTCAACGCACTGGTGGAATACGATGACACCGGCTGTGAAGAAGCCGAAGATAAGGTCCATGAGAAGTTCTTCTTAGAAGACATCCACGAACCCACGGCTTTCCCGGCCTCTTTATCAGGCGTATTCAATATGACTCTGCTCCGTGAGCCTAGAAACAGCCCTTTTACCTACGTCACGGTTGGATTCTTCGCCGCTCCAGAAAAGGCTGATGTCATCCCCGGTCTGTTCAACGCATTCGTGAAAGCCACCGATCCGATTGTGCATGGCGGGAAACCCACCCAGGTTGATCAAGTAGAAATGGCACGCTTCGCCGGCCCATTATGGGCCAAGGCCGCGCAACATGAGCTGGATCAAACGGGTGACCATATTCCTTATGGTTCTAAAGAACTTTGGCTGGGCTGCATCCTCATTGATTACGACGCAGAAAAGCTCGCAGAGCACCTGCCGGAATCCCTCGATCCGGACAACTTTGTGCTCGCGAGCTTATATCCTGAGCCTTTTTAACCAGAGACAGCTCTAGTACAGAGCTTCCTCCGTGCCGGTGCGAAGCCATGGCGCGCCAGCTTCCGACCGCAATTCTTCTGAATAGGAAAACGGTTGCTGATCTTGGGTGATGGGTATTGCTGATGTTTGAACTCCGTCGCACAGCGTGACCTCGCTTTGATCGACAACATCAGCCAGTACTGCGTCATCGCCCGGCGTATACGCCACAACAGCGCTCTCGGTATCGCCTAAGGGTTTGATGGCTTCATCGGCAAGCCCAGCATGCTCCAAGGCCATCTCGCGGAAGGCTTCCTGGCACACGATGATGTACTTGTCATAATCTGCATAGACGTCGCCGAAGTCAATGAGAACACTGCCTTCTTCTTTAGCAGCATCTTGTTGTTCTGCAAGTGCTCCGATCAGTGGGCTAGCGTTTGCAGATTCTGAACATCCTTGCAAGGCTAATGCGCCTACCAATAGTCCAGCGATGAGTGGCAGCTTCTTCATGATTAGCCCTTCTTATCGGAAATCCCTCACAAGAAGCTACCGCATTTTTTTGTTTTGTAAATATTATTTCATGTGCTTTTGAAGGATATTTCCAAGCTCTGGGACCTTGCCTTCAACGATCTTGGCGCCCTTGTTGCGTAGGGACTTGTAGGCCTTAGCTAGGGGAGCGACGTTGATGCGCTCTGCGTGGCGGTCAGCGGTGGACATGACGGCATCAGCAACCTTGTCGGAGTCCTTTTCCAAGAATGCGCCGAAGTCCTGGGCGCCAGACTTTTCAAACTCAGCCCAGCGTGGTTCAAGATCGCCAAGCATGTCGGGCAGAATCTGGTTAATACCCTTGGGGATGATCTCCGAATTGACGCGGGTAGCGGTAGAGACCGCACCTTTGATGGCCATGCCGGAAATACCGGACTGCTCATTAACGGTTTGCTGAATGAACTCGGACAAGTCCTTGATCAGGTCAGGACGTACTTGTGGTTCCAGAAGCTGGGAGAGATTAGGCATGCAAACTATGTTAGCGCCTAAATCCTATAAATCTGGGCAATATAAAGCGCGGTTGAGCTAGAACATGCTCAACCGCGCTGAATCTTCGCACAAACTAGTTGGATGCAGGCTGGCTGGAGGTTGCCTTCAGCGCTGCCAGCTGGTCAGCGATTTCTGGGAAACCGTTGGTGCGCGCGAGGCGCTCCAAGTCAAAGTCCAGGCCACCCTGGTAGAGGCGGTTGTATTCAGAAGAGCCGCTGACGTGCTGCAAGCCTAGGGAAGCAGCGAAGTCATCGACAGCTTGGCGCAGGGCAGGAACATTATCGGTGATCAGCTTCAGCGCAGCAGCGGTGCCGCCGAAAATGAGGGTGAGGTCGGCAGCGGAAGAACCGGTCTGGGAGCTGCCCTCTTCACCTGGAACGAAATCTGGGTTGGTTTCATAATCAGGGGTCTCGCCAGTACCGGTATCAGAAGAGTTGCTGAAAGTGGAAGACAGGTCCTCTGAAGAATCCTGCGCGGAAGCGGGAGCAATAACAGCGGTGGCGGCAATAGAGGTGGCAGCGGCGGTAGCGATAAAGCGCTTGAGCTTCATGATCGGATGAGTTCCTTTCTTGACGCGCAAGCGGGTACTGGCGCGAGTATCAACACAGTGCATAAGCAGCGCACGTTTATGGCAACTTATACGTTCTCAGCATTTCTGCTAATACCATACATAACTTACGCACCATCTGTAACAGTTAAATGGATCTTCGCACAGATTTGTGCGAACTCCTTATTGTGATCGCTCAGTGCGCCTACTTTCGTTAACACTGCATAGAGACTTTCGGCCTGTTGGGTGGGATTGTCGTGGACCCGGATGCCATCGATACGCGCATGCGCGGCTGCGGAAGCTGCAACCAACGCTGAATAATTGGTGATTCTCACGCGCCTAGCCTCGCAAAAGCGCTGCGCAATAATCAGAAGCTGCTCAGCTGTCATAGTGCCGTGTATGGCCTCGCGCTAGGGGAGCGTCGAGTCCGGCGAATATCGGCCTCTAAGGCGCTGCGGCCTTTGATCTGCTCGCGCGCTAAGGCATCGACAGTTGCGTCCTGCACCGTGCGGGCGGCCGCCACGGCAATTGCGCGAACGACCGCCTCATGTTTGGAGGTTCCTTGCGCCGATGCCAGCAGGGTCAACGCGTGATCTTGCTCAGGAGTCAATCGGAGAGTCATCGCCATGCCCGAAATGGTATCACCACGGTATCGACTGGAAGCGATAAAAGCCGGGAGAGGCTAGAATAGGGCCTTATGAGCGATGATAACGGCGATCTTTTTGACAAGATCCATCCCATTGACATCAATGAGGAAATGGAAACCAGCTACATCGACTACGCAATGTCTGTCATTGTGGGTCGTGCGCTGCCAGAAGTACGCGACGGTCTAAAACCAGTACACCGTCGTATTTTGTATGCGATGTATGACTCGGGCTACCGCCCTGAGCGTGGCTACGTAAAGTCCGCGCGTCCTGTCTCTGACGCAATGGGTCAATTCCACCCACACGGTGACTCTGCTATTTATGATGCCCTGGTGCGTCTGGCGCAGAGCTGGAATATGCGTTACCCAATGATTGATGGTCAGGGTAACTTCGGTTCTCCTGGTAATGACGGCCCGGCAGCTATGCGTTATACCGAGTGCCGCATGACGCCTTTGGCGATGGAAATGGTGCGCGATATCCGCGAGAACACCGTGAACTTCTCACCAAACTACGATGGCAAGACCCAGGAGCCGGATATTCTGCCATCGCGTATTCCTAACCTGCTGATGAATGGCTCCGGCGGTATCGCCGTTGGTATGGCCACCAATATCCCGCCACATAACCTAAATGAGCTGGCGGATGCTATTTTCTGGTTGCTGGAGAACACTGAGGCTTCTGAGGAAGAAGCACTCGAGGCCTGCATGAAGTTCGTGAAGGGTCCGGACTTCCCAACCTATGGCCTCATCGTTGGTGATAATGGCATTAAGGATGCCTACACAACCGGTCGTGGTTCTATCCGCATGCGTGGCGTGACCTCCATTGAGGAACAAGGCTCCCGCCAGACCATTGTGATCACCGAACTGCCTTACCAGGTCAACCCGGACAACCTGGTGACCAATATTGCGGAATCCGTAGCGAACGGCAAGATTGCTGGCATCTCCAAGATTGAAGATGAATCTTCCGACCGCGTCGGCATGCGTATCGTGATCACGCTTAAGCGTGATGCGGTTGCACGCGTGGTGCTCAATAACCTGTACAAGCACTCGCAGCTGCAGACCTCCTTCGGTGCGAACATGCTCTCCATCGTTGATGGTGTGCCACGTACTCTGCGTCTGGATCAGATGCTGCGCTACTACGTTGCGCACCAGATTGAAGTTATTGTTCGCCGTACCCAGTTCCGCCTCGATGAAGCTGAGAAGCGCGCGCACGTTCTGCGTGGTTTGGTGAAGGCCTTGGATATGCTCGATGAGGTCATCGCGCTGATCCGCCGCAGCCCAACCGTGGATGAGGCTCGTGAAGGCCTGATTTCCTTGCTGGATGTAGACACCATCCAGGCTGATGCCATCTTGGCCATGCAGCTGCGCCGCCTGGCAGCGCTGGAGCGTCAGAAGATTGTTGATGAGTTGGCTGAGATCGAGCTAGAGATCGCCGACTACAAGGACATCCTGGCCCGCGAAGAACGTCAGCGCGCTATCGTGCACGATGAGCTGAAGGAAATCGTGGACAAGTACGGCGACGAACGCCGCACCCAGATTGTTGCCGCCACCGGCGACGTTACCGATGAAGACCTCATCGTTCGCGAAAACGTCGTGGTCACCATCACCTCCACTGGTTATGCAAAGCGCACCAAGGTTGATTCCTATAAAGCGCAAAAGCGTGGCGGCAAGGGTGTACGTGGTGCCGAGCTGAAGCAAGATGACATCGTCAAGAACTTCTTTATCTGCTCCACCCATGACTGGATCTTGTTCTTCACCAACTTTGGCCGTGTATATCGTCTCAAGGCCTATGAGTTGCCTGAGGCATCGCGTACCGCACGCGGCCAGCACGTGGCTAACCTGCTGGAATTCCAGCCGGAAGAAAAGATCGCCCAGGTCATTCAGATTCAGTCCTATGAGGATGCGCCTTACCTTGTTCTAGCAACCAAGCAGGGGCGCGTGAAGAAGTCCCGTCTGACCGATTATGAGTCGGCTCGTTCTGCAGGGCTCATTGCTATCAACCTCAATGATGATGATGCGCTGATCGGTGCAGTCCTTGTTGAAGAATCTGATGACATTCTGCTGACCTCTGAGCAAGGCCAGGCCATCCGTTTCACCGCTGATGATGAGCAGTTGCGCCCAATGGGTCGCGCTACGGCCGGTGTGAAGGGCATGCGTTTCCGCGGCGATGACCAGCTGCTTAGCCTTTCCGTCGTCCAGGAAGGTGGCTTCTTGCTGGTTGCTACCTCCGGTGGCTACGGCAAGCGCACGGCGATTGAAGAGTACGCACCACAAGGCCGTGGCGGCCTGGGTGTGATGACGTTCAAGTACACGCCAAAGCGCGGCAAGCTGATCGGTGCGATCACGGTCATGGAAGATGATGAAATCTTCGCCATCACCTCCGCCGGCGGCGTTATTCGCACCGACGTCAATGAGATTCGTCCTTCCTCGCGTGCCACCATGGGTGTGCGCTTGGTCAACCTGGGCGATGATGTCGAGCTTCTTGCTATCGACCGCAATGTGGAAGATGATGGTGAAGAAGAAGCGCTGGCTGTAGCAAAGGGTGAGAAGACTGTTGAGGATGCTCAGCAGGAACTGGACCCAAATAGGTCAGCAGATCAGGACGACGATTCCGACAACGAGGAGTAATTCCTATGGCACGACGCAACGTATCGCTCAAGCGAATCTCCCCGCTATCGGCCTTTCGCGTCGGTTTGGCTATGTCGCTCGTCGGCTTGGTGGCGTGGCTTATTGCCGTGGTGTTGCTGTACTTCGGCATGGATCAATTCGGGATATGGGAGTCACTCAACTCCCTCATCTTCGATGTCGGCGGTAATCAGACCATCACGTTCGGCATGGTGGTCTCCATCTGCGCCCTCATCGGCGCCGTAATCGCGATTCTCAACACCATCCTGGCGCCTATCTTGGCGCTCATCTACAACGCCATCGTTGACCTCTTCGGCGGCATTGAGATGGGCTTGCAGGACAAGTCTTCGAAGTCAACGAAGCAGTCAAAGTCTACGAGCAAGACCGCTGACGCAACAAACTAATTAGCGCCAGCATTTTGGCTCCACATCGCAAAGTTATATGTGCGATGTGGGGCTTTTGCTTTCCGATGCCCCTCTCAACCTTTAAACACCTAACCTGAAGTAAAACTCACAACTTTATTAGCTGTTTAAAAACATGCTTTGACCACACGATTTGGCCTTTATTGCAGGCGCTTGTATAGTTACTACTCGTTCCGCTTAAGGGCCTATAGCTCAGTCGGTTAGAGCGCATCGCTGATAACGATGAGGTCGCAAGTTCGATTCTTGCTAGGCCCACCAACGGAACAATGGGGCATTAGCTCAATTGGTAGAGCACCTGCTTTGCAAGCAGGAGGTCAGGAGTTCGATTCTCCTATGCTCCACAGCAAAAAGGCTTGGTAGAGAAAATCTACCAAGCCTTTCGTGGTTTCCGCATCGGTGCACTAGTGGGGGCTAAGTAAACAGATCTGTGGATGGCGGCGTGTCGAGGTCAGGTGCCGAGCCAGCCTTTTTGGATGCCGAGGATGTGGCTGTATCCGTTTGAGTGGTGTTCCGCGTTTCGAGCGCTTCCTAAACTGACAACTGCAGGAGGTAGACGGGAATGGGGCATTTAGGCGGTGCGTAAGGAATTTTCCTTCGTTTAAAGCCGGTCTTGAAGGTATTTCTCTAATCGGTCGTCCTATTGAGGGGCTGTCCCTTGGTATTAGGGACATAAGTGCAAGAACTCTTAAGCCAAAGCTAACTTCTGATTGATCAGAGTACTGAGAGAAATCCCTTCAGCTTTAGCTTGAATCGCCAGGGAACGGTGCAGGGACGGCGAGGTTCGGACGTTGAATTTCCCGGAGTAGTTTCGGGTGCCCAAAGGGGCTGGGATTTCTTCCCCAGACTCAGTCATATCCTCAACAACTTCTGATACAAGTTCAATGCGCCCAGACTCCGCTTCACGGCGATCGGGAGCAAACCATGACAAGAAAGAACCTTCTTGTGTTCAAGACTGTATGTAGGCTTTGGCGCCGAATTAGAAAGTTCTGCTCGGTGGGATAATCTCGATTCATGGCACGCACACTTTGGGCAGTCAGCGACCTGCACGTTACTTTCAAGGAGAATCAGCAGGTCGTCGATCGGCTTGTTCCTCGTGATCCCGGTGATTGGTTGATTGTTGCTGGTGATGTCGCGGAGCGCATCCCTGATGTTGTGAACGCCTTGAAGCCCTTGGTTAAGCGTTTTGCCAAAGTGATTTGGGTGCCTGGTAACCATGAACTATTTAATCGTTCCTCTGAACGTATCCGGGGCAAGACCCGATACCGGGCACTGGTGGGAGAGCTGCGGGCGATTGGTGTGATTACGCCGGAAGATCCGTATCCGGTCTTCGGTGGAGTTACCGTCTGCCCGCTGTTTACGCTGTATGACTACAGTTTCCGTCCACTTGGTCTGACGGCGAAGCAGGCCGTGGCACAAGCCAAGGTCAAGCTGGATGATGAACTTGCGATCGCCCCATATGTGGACATCGAAAAGTGGTGCGCGGAACGCGTTGAATACACCGAAGAGCGGCTCAATGCGGTGCGTGGGCAAACTATTTTGGTCAACCACTGGCCGTTAGTGGTGGAACCAACCCATAGGCTGTTTGAACCGGATATCGCCCTGTGGTGCGGCACCACTGCGACGCGAAATTGGGCAGTGAAATACCATGCGCAGATGGCTATCCACGGTCATCTGCACATTCCCGCGGAAACCCGAGTGGATGGAGTAAGCCACATCGATGTATCGCTCGGTTATCCATTTGAGAAACCACCCGCGAAGTTTCGTCGTCCCTGGCCATTTGAGGTCATGCAAGCGCCGTAGAGAAGGGGAGTATCTTTAGGGCCATGGTTATGCCACAGATTCATGTCAGTGCTGTTGTCTTCCGCGATTCCCAGGATCAGGTTCTCACCGTCCGCAAGCGCGGTACGGAGAAGTTCATGTTTCCTGGTGGCAAGCCCGAACCTGGTGAGAGCGCTATGGAGACTGCAATTCGCGAGGTGCATGAGGAGCTTGGCGTAGAACTCGATGACACCCAGCTCACCCAACTCGGTGTTTTTGAAGCACCGGCTGCCAACGAGGCCGAGCACAACGTTGTTGCCACCGTATTTTCTTACTCCGGCGCGGTATCGCCGAACGCGGCCGCTGAAATCGCAGAACTTTCCTGGGTATCACCACATGAACCGGACGTTGTCCTAGCGCCTTTGCTTGCTGATTATGTATTCCCAGCTCTTATCGGTGATCGGATTCAGTCTTAGCGTTTTCACGTTTGTCACTCCAACGTCGATAAATAGAAGCAACGCCCCAAAGTAGACAGACAATGAGAAATGTTTGAAGCATCCATCCGGGATCGTTATAACCGACGGTGATAATTGCGGCAGCAGGGATGACGAGCCAGATTGCAATGGTTCTTAGGCTCATGGATTTCTCCTCGTAATTACTGGTCTCGATCAAGGGCTGGTTACCTTGCAATGACGGTTGTCAGCGGAAACTTCTTTCTCATAACCTAATCCTTCACGCGGTAAGGAGATGAGAAAAGTAGACACGGATGTACATCTCCGGGTACCTAATCGAAAACTATTACCATGAGGAAAATATCACCCAGCATGACTTTCACGATAGGGCTAAAGCCAAATTAGGTAATTTCGTTCCCTTCTAAACGCGCAAGCCTATGTGATTGCTCATTGATCTTAGATTGTTCATCTTGTAGGTTGAGTCCCATGCAGATGTTGTATTTCCTATAAAAGACGTACGTTCGCCGGCCGTAGACCCGATTGAGTAGATCTCGGGTAGTTGACGGAGGCCAACCTGTCCTGACTCCAAGGTGTGAGTCAACGTCTTTTCATGCCTTAAAAATTTAGCCGACTTATATGTCGGTTGATTGGGCATGCATTTTTCAAAGGAAATACATGAATACCGACGCACGTCGTTTTCCGGCGCAAGGGCTTCCTGCCCGTGAGCTACCAGCTCGTGAGCGCGCCCAAATTATTGCCTCCGAAGTAACCGTTATTCGAGGCACCAACACCATCCTCGATGAAGTAGACCTAGTTATTAATCCCGAGTCACGCGTGGGAATCGTGGGAGAAAATGGTCGTGGAAAATCCACGCTGTTGCATGTTCTCGCTGGTTCTTTGGAGCCAGACAGCGGCACTGTCACGCAGATTGGCACCATTGGTGTGGCTGAGCAAGAGATGGAATCTCACGGTGAGCGCACCGTGGGTGATGCGGTTGGAGAAGCAATCGCGCAGCCGCTCGCCGCGTTGGCTGCGTTAGATGCAGCGAGCCTTCAATTAGCTGAAGGATCTGATGATGCGGATGTGGCCTATGCCCAGGCACTGGAGTGGGTTGAGAGCCTAGATGCATGGGATGCGGAACGCCGCGTGACCATGGCGCTCGAGTCACTCAACGCGGTCACCGATATGTCTGTTCGGCTGGCTGAGTTGTCCGTCGGTCAGCGTTACCGCATTCGCCTAGCCTGCCTATTAGGCGCCGATGATGATTTCTTGTTGCTTGATGAGCCCACTAACCACCTTGATCGCAGCGGGTTGGACTTTCTGACTGCGCAGATTACCAGCCGTAAAGGCGGGGTTGCCGTGGTCAGCCACGATAGAGCATTGCTTGCCGATGTCGCTCGCACCATCGTCGACATCGACCCCACCCCGGATGGCCGTCCGCGCATCTACGGGAATGGATATGCTGGTTATCGCGAGGGTCGCGCAGCTGAGTTGGCGCGTTGGGAACAAGAATACGAGAAGGAACAGGCCGAGCGCGCGCGGCTCGAAGAAAGCCTGAGCGCCGCGCAAGACCGCCTGGTGGATAAGTGGCGCCCCGGCAAAGGTACCCCGCGGCATGCGCGAACGACGCGTGCCGGTGGCGCAGTTAAGGCAGTACATCGCCGAAAAGAAGAACTCGCTGCGCATGCCGTCTCCGTTCCTCAGCCGCCGCAGGACTTTGCTTTTCCTGCACTTCAAGCGCGCAAAGGAGCCAAACTGGTCACTGCGGAGGATGTGACCGTGACTGGTCGATTGGACCATCCGGTTAGCTTGGACCTGGGCCAACGCGGAAGGCTGGTCATCACTGGTCCAAATGGTGCAGGTAAATCCACATTGCTGGAGGTCCTCGCAGGCAACTTTGCCCCGGATACTGGGCGGGTCACCGTGTCACAAGGGACCCGTATTGGTTATTTGCGTCAGGAATCCAACTTGCCCGGAGATCGTCGCGCTGGCGACTATTTCCGGCGCCACGTGGAACACCTGGTGTCCGCTGGCACCATCAAAGAACCGAAGGCTCTGAGCTTGTCAGAGCTTGGTTTGCTGCGTAAACCTGAGATGGATAAGCGTATTGGTGAACTGTCCATGGGCCAGCAACGACGCCTGGAGTTGGCACTGGTTTTGGCAGAATTACCGCACGTGCTGATCTTGGATGAGCCTACTAACCACCTGTCTATCGCTTTGGTTGATGAACTCACTGAGGCACTGGAGGCCACGGATGCTGCGGTGGTGTTGTCTTCCCATGACCGGCAACTATTACGAGATACCGAGAGCTGGGCAAGAATTAGACTTTTCCCGGACAGAAAATATCAAGAGCTTTAAGTGCAAGAAAAATAGTATCTAGGTTGCTGCGGTTCAAGGAGGACAAATTGTTGGAATGGAACCAAATCATCCAAGACATCGAAGATGACTTCGATGTAGACATCGGAAAGCTAGCACAGCGTACATTGACCACGGAATATCATCTGCGGCAAATGTTTAGCACCCTAGCCGGAATAACCCTGACCCGATATATCCGGAATCGCCGCTTGACGCTGGCGGCGGCTGATCTGCGCGCAGGGCACTCAGTACTCGATGTAGCAATCAAATACGGATACGGATCTTCAGAGGCTTTTTCTCGAAGTTTCGCCCAGTTCCATGGTGTTAATCCTTCTATTGCTCGAACTGGTTCAGCCACGCTGAGCTCGCAACCGCAGCTGCGTTTTAACATTTCAGTGAAAGGAGTAAGTAATTTGCGTTTCCGAATACTACAAAAGGAATCTTTCTACCTCAGTGGCTTCACAACGACAGTGAACCTGGTGTTTGAAGGAGACAATGAACAGATTATTGACTTTGAAAAGTCACTTGATCCTCACGCCAAAGCAACATTGTTGCAGCACAATGATGTGGAGCCCTTCGGGCAGCTTGGAGTCAGCACCGAACTGGAAAACCAGCTCGAAGAAGGTTCGAAATTGTAATACTGGCATGCAGTGGCAACTAGTTCGCCGACAGTTGGTTATGAGTCAAAGAAGGTGCCTGCAGGTACATGGGTGATCTTTGAATCAGAAGGGCCATTTCCTGATGCAATCCAGCAAATGTGGGCGGATGCAGCTACCGAATGGTTTCCCTCAAACCCATACCTATGGGCACCCGGACCACAGCTGCTTCAAGTGGAATACAAAGGTGATGGTTCTACTGCACAGGCACAGCTGTGGATTCCTGTCACCGCCCAATAAAAACGTCTAAAGGATGAAGGAGAAACGGAAACGATCCTTGTCTAATTAGATATCCATATTATCGATTAGCCTGGTTCCGCCAACGGTGATGGCTCCCAGCGCTAGTGCTGGCGCCGTCGGCGGCCAAGTAATTGGCTGCAAGGTATCTGGAGAGACAACTTCGAGGTAGTCCAAGTCCACACCTGGTGAATTGCACAATTGGCCACGAGCTTGGTCAAGGTCAATGCGCCGCTCACGCAAGGCTTTTAGGGTTGCTGGCAGCACCAGAGCATTGTCACGATCAGAGGTGCTTAGATGCTGATTGCGGCTGGATTCAGCGAGCCCGTCTGCACCGCGGATAATCGGAACAGCGCGGATATCAACGCGCAGCTCTAAGTCACGGACCATGCGCCTAATGATTGCTAGCTGCTGGGCATCTTTTTGTCCGAAGTAGGCGCGGTGTGGCCGGATAAGGTTAAATAGTTTGGCCACGACGGTGGCAACACCATCGAAGTGTCCTGGCCGGCTGACGCCTTCGAGCTGGCTTCCCATCTCACCAGTGCGTACCCACACTTCCGGTACACCTTGCGGATACATCTCCGCGACATCTGGCGCGAAAACAATATCCACCCCAGCGGATTCCAACAGCTGTGCATCTGCATCCAGGGTGCGGGGATAGTTGCGGTAATCATCGCAATCGCCAAGCTGCGCAAATTGCAGTGGATTAACAAAAATACTTGCCACCACCAGGTCTTCTTCTGAATTGCTGCTCGAACCGATATCGGATCGAGCAGCGGCGACCAGGCTCAGATGCCCTTCATGCAGCGCGCCCATCGTGGGCACCAGGCTGATTGTGCCGCGGACTTCTGAGAGGGCATTGGCAAGCTCTGCTTTGGTTTTAACCAGTATCATTCGTAGGATTCTTCCTCTGCCGGGAAGCTACGGGTGGAAACGTCCTCGGCGTAGGCGCGGGCGGCATCGGAAAGCGAATCGCCCAAATTCGCGTAACGGCGCACGAAACGTGCGGTTTTGCCGCGGTTGAGTCCAAACGCATCCTGCCACACCAGAATCTGGCCATCAGTATCAGGACCGGCGCCAATCCCGATGGTTGCGATCTCAATATCACGCGTAACCTGCGCCGCGATCGCAGCCGGAACCATTTCCAACACCACGGCGAAAGCCCCGGCGGACTCCACGGCGCGGGCATCGCGCGTGAGTTTCTCAGCCCCAGAGCCACGGCCCTGGATGACCGGACCGCCTAGTGCGTGCTCAGATTGCGGGGTAAAACCAATGTGCCCGCAGACCGGAATACCGGCGGCGACAATCGCGCGGATGGTGTCTGCGCGTTCCACGCCACCTTCCACCTTGACCGCGTGCGCACCGGTTTCTTTCATGATTTTTACCGCGGTGGCTACGGCTTGTTCCGGGGATGCTTCATAGCTACCAAAAGGTAAGTCAACCACCACGAGGGCGCGCTGAGTGGCAAGAGCAACCGCCTTGGCGAGAACAATCATTTCATCAACCGTGATCGACAGCGTGGTCTCGCGTCCTAAAACCACATTGGCGGCAGAATCGCCGACCAGCAGCATGTCGATGCCGGCCTCATCAAAGATCCGCGCCGACAAGGCGTCATAGCTAGTCAACGCAGAGATCGGGGAGCCTGCGGCTTTGGCCTCGAAAAAGTGGCGGTTACGTACCCGTTTTGCATCAATTCCTGACATGGCAAGAGTATAACCACGGCCTCATTCTGAAAAAGGGGCTTTTCACAACCGATCTGTACCTGCCTCGGGATCGGACCTGAATTTATTCGGGGGCGAGCGCTGGGGGTGTACCGCGCGAAGTTGGCAAAGCAGGCAGTGATTATATGTGTTCGCTTAGCGCAACGCCATTCCCAGCGGTTTTGTCAGGGATTGAGGGGCGTATTCGATATTTGCAAAGAATGTAAATTGCGATTAGCAAGTGCTGCTATCTCACGTGATTCAACTTTCTGAAGTGTGACTCATCCTTCTATAGACTGTGATCTTGGTTAATTTCCCGTGATTGATGAGAATGGAGTCTCACTGTGGACCTTTACGAGTACCAAGCTCGTGACTTGTTTGAAAAGCATGACGTACCTGTCCTTCGTGGCATTACCGCTACTTCGGCGACTCAGGCAGAGGAAGCAGCCCGGAAGCTCGGAACAGACGTTGTGGTCGTAAAAGCCCAGGTGAAAGTAGGTGGACGCGGCAAGGCTGGTGGCGTGAAGCTGGCGAAGAGCCCGGCGGAAGCAGCAGCGGCTGCCGATGACATCCTGGGTCTCAAGATCAAGGGTCATACCGTGCGCCGCGTGATGATCGCAGAAGGCGCGGACATCGCTGAGGAGTATTACTTCTCCATTCTTTTGGATCGCACCAAGCGTCGCTACCTGGTGATGTTGTCCAAGGAAGGTGGCGTGGAAATTGAAACCCTCGCTGCAGAACGCCCAGAAGCACTGATTCGCCGCAGCTTCTCTCCGTTGGATGGCATGACCACCACTTTGGCGCGTGAGATCGCGACCGAAGCAGGCTTTAGCGAAGATGATGTGGCCAAGCTGATCCCTGTCTTCAAGAAGCTCTATGACACATATGTGGAAGAAGACGCCACTCTGGTGGAGGTCAACCCGCTGGTCAAGACCGGTGCGGGCGATATTGTTGCTTTGGATGGCAAGGTCTCTTTGGATGAAAACGCGGAATTCCGCCACCCAGACCACATTGAGCTCCAAGACCACAGTGCGCAGGATCCACTGGAGTTGAAGGCTCAGAAGATGGGCCTGAACTACGTCAAGCTGGATGGCTCCGTCGGTGTCATCGGCAATGGCGCAGGCCTGGTGATGTCTACTTTGGACGTGGTTGCTTATGCCGGTGAGGATCTGGCAAGCCAGCCGAAGCCAGCAAACTTCCTAGATATCGGCGGCGGTGCCAACGCAGAAGTCATGGCCAATGGCCTCGAGGTCATCTTGGGTGACGCACAGGTCAAGTCCGTCTTCGTCAACGTCTTCGGCGGTATTACTGCCTGTGATGAGGTTGCCAAGGGTATTGTCCAGGCTTTCCGAATCCTGGAATCAGAAGGCATTGAGCCTAAGCCACTGGTTGTCCGCCTTGATGGCAATAATGCTGAGCTCGGCCGCTCCATCCTGGAAGAGGCAGACCTGCCCAAGCTTGTCCAGGTTGGAACCATGGATGAGGCAGCACGTAAGGCTGCAGAGCTTGCCGATTCCGACGTCACCGTCAACGCCTAAGCAGAATAAGGACGAAGAAACACATCATGGCTATTTTTCTCGACTCTGATTCCAAGATCATCGTTCAGGGCATGACCGGTTCTGAGGGCATGAAACACACCCAACGCATGCTCGGATCTGGTTCCAATATTGTAGGTGGCGTCAATCCAAAGAAGGCGGGCGAGTCTGTCTCTTTTGAGACTGGTGAAAATATCCCGGTCTTCGGTACCGTGCGTGAAGCGATTCAGGCTACCGGCGCTAATGTCTCCGTCATTTTCGTGCCAGCCAAGTTCACCAAGGCGGCTGTGGAAGAAGCAATCAACGCGAATATTCCACTCGCAGTTGTTATCACTGAGGGCGTTCCGGTCAAGGATACCGCGGAATTCTTCGCGCTGGCGAAGGAGTCCAACACCCGCATCATTGGCCCGAACTGCCCAGGCCTTATTACTCCTGGTCAGTCCAATGCTGGCATCATTCCTGCGGAGACCGCACCAGAACCAGGTTCCATCGGCTTGGTGTCTAAGTCCGGCACGCTGACCTATCAGATGATGTACGAGCTATCTGATATCGGATTCTCCACCTGCGTTGGTATTGGCGGCGACCCGATTATTGGCACCACTCACATTGCTGCGATTGAGGAATTCCAGAGGGATCCCGATACGAAGGCAATCATGATGATTGGTGAAATCGGCGGCGATGCCGAGGAGTATGCAGCAAACTACATTGCTGAATACGTCACCAAGCCAGTCGTTGCTTACATCGCGGGCTTTACCGCACCTGAAGGCAAGACCATGGGCCATGCGGGCGCTATCGTCTCTGGTTCTTCCGGTACCGCGGAAGGCAAGAAGCGCGCACTGGAAGCAGCCGGTGTGCGTGTAGGCAAGACCCCATCCCAGGCAGCGGAATTGATGCGTGAGGCTCTCGCTGCCGCCGAAGCCAAAGTTCACTAAGGTCCAGTTGCCACAGCTTTGACCTGTATAAAACGCGCAAGGCGGGTACCGATCATATAGTCGGTACCCGCCTCATGACGTTCTGGGGGATTAGTAGACTTCGATGGAACGAATGTGGTTACCCAGACCCACACGGTTAAAGACCGTGCGTGCAGTGGTTGGGTCATTCGCGGCACCCATGGTCAGAAGCAGGGGCACGAAGTGGTCCGCGGTTGGGTGCGCAATACGTGCGCCTGGACCCTTCACCATGTAATCGCGCAGAGAGTCCACATCGCCGCGCTCAATGGTCTCACCGGCCCAGTCATCAAAAGCCTGAACATGAGGTTGCAAAGAAGGATCGCGCATAACGGCGAAGCTGTGGGTCATATAACCAGAGCCCACCACCAGGATGCCTTCTTCACGCAGGCTCTTGAGTTTATTGCCCAGCTCCTGCAGGTCCGATGGGTTCATCGAAGGCATGGAGACCTGAATGACGGGAACATCACCTGCTGGGTACATGGCCATCATTGGAATGAAAGCGCCGTGGTCCAGACCGCGGTCGGTGAACTGATGAACCGGGGAGTAGCCCAATAGGCCAGCGACGCGGCGTGCGAGTTCAGTGGCATCCGGGGTTTCATACTTCAAGGTGTAGTAGCGAGGGTGGAAACCGCCGAAGTCGTAGTACAGCGGGGTACCGGCAGCTGATGCAGAAATTGCGACTGGTGCATTTTCCCAGTGAGCAGAGATCATGACGACTGCGCGAGGCTTGGGCAAAGACTGTGACCACTTGTATAGGTAGCCCAGCCATTCGGCATCATCCAAGGTTGGGGGAGCGCCGTGGCTCACGAATAGAGCTGGCATTGGTCCGTCGCTGGGATCCCAGTGGCGGTGTTCATGTGCACGTGGGATAGCCATGGCGCGCAGGTCATCCAACGCACCTGCAGGGCGGACTTGAGTACGAGGATCTGGCAGGACGGACATTATCTCTCCTAAGTGACTTAAATGTTTAAGTAAAACTTAGCATGCATTGCTTTAGAAGTAAAGCGATTTTTGACAACTACCTGCAAATCTTTCTTGAGCTTGGACCTTCATCTGCTAAACTCATGGTCATGAATGCTAAGTCAAGTCAGTCGGATAAGGGCGCCGAATCTCAAACGCGTTGGCTTAATGATGATGAAAAAGACGCCTTCTACACGCTCATGGCGTTGATTATTCAAGTTGATCGATCTTTGGATCATCAGCTCACTCAAAGTGCTGGATTGAGCCACTTTGGCTATACCGCTATGGCCCGTTTGTCGGAAGCTGAAGGCCGTCAGCTGCGCATGAGCGATCTTGCTTCCACTGCAAATGGCTCTTTGTCGCGCCTATCGCAGGTGATTGCCAAGCTGGAGAAGAAGGGGTGGGTTGAGCGCAGCGCCGATCCTGATGATGGTCGCTATACGGTTGCCACGCTTACCGATGCCGGCTATGACAAGGTTGTTGATACCGCCCCCGGGCATGTCGAGCAGGTTCAAAAGGTGCTTTTTGATCCGCTAACCAAGTCGCAGGTAAAACAAATTCACAATATTGGCCAGCGCATCCTGCGCCGTATCGAGGAGGTGGATGCGCAATAAAATCTTGCGCTTTTATTGCGGCTCTAAGCAGTCGTTTTGCTTGAATGACGTGCGAAGAGTAATCTAAATTCCTAGCGCAAGATTGTTTAAGCGCAAGCCTGGGGCATTAGCTCAATTGGTAGAGCACCTGCTTTGCAAGCAGGAGGTCAGGAGTTCGATTCTCCTATGCTCCACAGCAAAACGGACTTGGTAGAAAAATCTACCAAGCCCGTTTATTTTTCTCTGCAGGTTGGGCGTGAGATTCTGTACCTTAAATGCTTAAGCTCTGGACTGGTTGACGGCGGACTGGAAGATCGCCATGAAAGCCGTCGCGATTGCGACCATGCCGAAGACCCAATTGAATACTGGGCTGCCGATGATGGCAACAGAAGCAAAGAAGAGAATGGTAAATACGAGGGCGATCGTGAGATAGGTCTTAAGGCTGATTTGGGGATTGAACATGCGAAGTAATCCTTAAGTGTGAGGTACCCCGACGGTTACCAGGGCAGTGATTTTCCTTAGGGGGAACATTACGTTCTTACAGGCGGGCTGTCTACCTCTAATTGACACATCGTTTCAATCAATTTGTGACTAAGGCGTCAAGCCTGAACGTTTCGGGAAGTGGTTTCACGTGAAACCAAGCGCTGGGAAAATGGGTCGCTCGGTAGAATGAATGGCAGTAGATCTGCCGAAATCCTAAACCCCGTGAGGAATGAAATGTCTGAGACCGAAGGCTTGAAAGAAACCTACCGTGCGCTTGGAAATGCTCCGGTTGCTGATGGTGAAGGAAAGTCCGTTGTCCTACGAAGGGTCTATGTCGCAGACGTGCAAGACGCGTGGAAGGCATGCACTGACAAGGGGCAGCTTGCGCAGTGGTTTAGCGAAGTAGAAGGAGAATTCCGTCAGGGCGGACATTTCCAGGTCAAAGACAATGCGGGTGGGGAAGTGCTGCAGTGCGAGGCACCACTAACGCTGAAGACTACGTGGGCTTTGGGTCCGAGTATGACCACAGAACTCGAGTTGCGCTTTACTCCAGAGGGCGAGAACACCATCCTTGAGCTGGAGCATTCCACGCCGGCGGCGATCTTTGATGAGATGGTGGCGGCTTATGGTCCCGGTGGCACCATTGGCGTGGCTGTGGGCTGGGACTTGACCCTGAACATGCTGGGCAAGTACCTGGCCGGTGAATCTTTTGATCCAGCAGCGTGGGAAAACTCCGAAGAGGCCAAGGAGTACGCAAAGAGCGCATCCTCGGCCTGGGGCGAGGTTATTCAGAAGGCGTGGGGCACGGGCGATGAAGACATCGCTGCCGCTATTGCCTTCGCGAACTCACATTTTGCCCCGGAGGAATCTTAAAACGGATTCCTGCGGGCTAATTCGTGCTGCCTAATTAGAGCGTCAGCATGACCTTGGTCGCGCGGCGCTCATCCATGGCCTTGTAGGCCTCAGCGGCTTCTTCGATAGGCAGGACCAAGTCGAAGACGGCGCCGGGGTTGATCTGGTCGGTCATGATGAGATCGATAAGCTCCGGCAGGAAACGGCGTACCGGTGCATGTCCGCCGAGCAAACCCACGGTCGCCACAAAAAGGTCGGTGCCGTTGAGCTCGACGCCGTGGCTGACGCCGACGAAACCGACGTGGCCGCCAGCGCGGGTTGCGCCGATGGCTTGGGTCATGGATTCCTGGGTACCTACCGCTTCAATAGTGGAGTGTGCACCATAACCGCCGGTGAGCTCCTTAATCTTTTCGACACCGGCCGCACCGCGTTCTTCCACAATGTCGGTTGCACCGAATTGGCGGGCTAATGCTTGACGGTCAGCGTGACGAGACATCGCAATAATACGCTCCGCACCCATGTGCTTTGCGGCAAGAATACCCAGCAGGCCAACGGCGCCATCGCCAACAACGGCGACGGTCTTGCCGGGGCCGACTTGGGCGGCATCGGCAGCAAACCAGCCTGTGCCCAACACGTCTGATGCAGCAAGCAGGCTCTTGGTTTGTTCTTCATTAGGGGTGCCGTTGACTTTAACCAAGGTGCCATCGGCAAGCGGAATGCGTGCGTAATCAGCCTGGGTGCCAATAGAACCCATCATGACCTGGTGAATACAACGGGACTGGAAGCCTGCCTCACAAATCTCACAGGTGTTATCGGAAGCGACGAAGGAACCCACCACGAAGTCACCGACCTGAATAGTGGTGACCTCATCACCGATTTCCTCGACCACGCCGATGTACTCATGACCCATGTGGGAAGGGCCGTGGACTTCTTCCAGGCCGCGATAAGGCCACAAATCGGAGCCGCACACGCAGGCCGCGGTCACGCGGATAACCGCATCAGTTGCTTCAATAATGGATGCTTTTTCAACGTCCTCCACCCGAATATCGCGTGGGGCGTGTAGAACAACTTGGCGCATTTCATTCTCCTTGGAATGGTCTTTAAATCGTGCATTTTCATGCTACGGACATACGCCAGTGCGTGGGAGATCCTGCGAGTACCTGTCACGCTTTGGGTGGTTTGTTGGACGTTTTAGCTCCTCAGCGGGGCGTGCTGTTCATTGGCAGCCCATTCAGCCAATGCTGCAAGGCGTTCTTCTGTCACGGAGTGTGGCTCCGTGCTATAAATCACCAGCGCCAAATCTTCGGCGGTGGGCAGAGCCATGGCATCCATGGTCATGTGCAGATCCCCAACGAGCGGATGGTTGATGTCCTTATCACCATTGACGTGTAAGCCCACTTCATACTTCGCCCACATCGGATCAAATTCCTCAGACAGCGTTGAGAGCTCGTGAATGAGTTTGCACAGCTCAGCATCATGTGGGTTGCGGCCCAGTTCAGCATGCAAAATAGCAGCCGTGCTGGCAGCTATTTTCTCCCAATCCCGGTACGTGGTGCGTGCTCGCGGACTTAAGAAACAAAAGCGCGCGAGGTTCGCCGGCTCTTCGCTATCGCGGTAGACCTCCGAATACACCGCGCGGCCCAGCTCATTAATGGCCAGGATATCTAAGCGACCATTGCGAATGAATGCAGGAAGCGACGTAATGCTGTCCAGGATGCGCACCTGGCTTGGAGTTATCTGCTCTTGCTCCGCCGTAGAGGAGGAACAATAAACCGTGTCATTTGCTGCATGTGATGCCACGCGCGCGAGGTTGAACAGATGCGCATGCTCAATCTCATCGAGGCGCAGCGCATGCGCGATGGCCTCCAGCACGTCCTCAGAAACACCGGACAGCCTGCCGCGCTCTAACCGCGTGTAATACTCCACGCTCACCCCAGCCAACAGCGCCACCTCTTCTCGCCGCAAGCCCGGTACCCGCCTTAATGTTCCTAAATTAGGCAGCCCCACATCTTCTGGCTGCAGCTTCGCCCGCCGTGACACTAAGAACTCGCGAATCTCCGTCCTTAAATCCATGCACTTAGTTTACTCCGGACCGGCTGACAATCAGATGGGAGCGTTGGCGCGGGGTAGCTTCGAATAGGCTCGTAGCGCCAGCGACACAGCCGTGCAGAACCTAAAAGCACGAAAGTACTGAAGTTCTCTATTCCATTGAATTTCAACTTCTGTGTATTTACGCTGGGATTTATTGATTTGGTTGGGAAAAGGAAGGTGCTTTGAACACTCAGTACACTATTTTGGGTTGTTGGGCTGGTATTGGTATTCGGCATCTACGAGGCTTCCCAGCGGCACAAGTACCTTCGGGATGTCTACCAATCAGAAGAAAGTATGCAGGATTAAGGCATCAGTGAGGCCTTAAATGACAAGCGCGCTCACCTTAAAGGAAAGGTGAGCGCGCTAAAAATAGGAATGGGACTATAGGAAACTAGTCAGGATTCCCATTTACAATCGCCCCTTACACTGCGTTAATTGGAGATGCCAGCGACCCAGCGGCGGGTGACTTGGGTGTTGTGGACGTCCTTGATGTCGCCGGTGAAGATGTTGCGGTCAAGGGCGATGGAGTCGGCGGATTTTCCGGGTTCGATGGTTCCGGTTTCATCGGCTATGCCGAGGGCCTTGGCGGATTCGCGGGTGAATGCGGCCATGGCTTGGGGCAGCGTGATGGCTTGGGCAGAGTTGACGGTGCGGTCGCCGTAGTCCGTGCCTGATTCGCTGCCGTCATTGACGGCAGCCTGGCGGGTGACCATGCCTTCGATGCCCAGCCATGGGTTGAGAACCGGGAGGCCGACGGGCCAGTCGGAACCGCCCGCAACCAGGGCTTTAGTGGTGAGGAGGTCTTTGAAAGGCCAGATATTCGCCATGGTTTCATCGGCAACGAAGGCACCGACGCCATCGGTAAGCGGGCTGGGGAACTACATGAATGGGCAGGCATCGGCGGCCACGTTAAGCTCAGCGAAGCGTGGAAGATCCTCTTCAGAGATAGAAGACATGTGCGCGATCTGCATGGCAGGTCCGCCGCCTTGATCTTGGCGCACGATCTCGGCGGCATCGAGGGCCTGGCGTACCGATGCATCACCGGTCGCATGCAGTTTGGCACCCAAGCCCAGTTCCGCACAGCGGCGCAGTGAGGCCACGAGATCCTCAAGAGTCCAGTAGAGCTCACCGCGGAAATTCGGATCGCGGCTGGAATGATTGCATTTATACGGAGTCAACAAGGCCGTGGTGCACGTGGTGGGCACGCCATCCAGAACAAACTTGGCAAAACGTGGCTTGACGTGTTCGCTTTCAAATTTCATGCCGCCTGCGAAAAGCTCCTCACCAACGGTGCCGTCCTCAATAAACGGGCGAATCGGCATGGAGGCAATCACGTGCATATCCAGCTTGCCGGATTCTTCGAGCGCTGCAAGCCCTTCAAAATGCGGGAGCATGGTTGCGGTATCCTGCACGGTGGTAATACCCAGGGATGCGAGGCGGTCGAGGGCTGCTTGTAGGGCAGCGGCCTGGCGTTGTTGGGGATTTTGTGAGACTGCGCAGCAGCACCTTCGGCAACGGAGCCGGCGAGCTCCCATAGAGCACCAGTGAGGCGGCCCTGTTCATCGCGCACATACGTACCGCCCTCAGGATCCGGGGATTTGGCGTCAACGCCCATTGCTGCAAAACCGGCGGAGTTGATCTGGCGGTTATGCATGGTGCCATCGCGCAGCAACACCGGATGGCCATTGGATACGGCGTCGAGCTTTTCTAAGAACTTCACATTATTCAGAGACGGCAGAACGCCGCTGCCGATGATTCCACCGATCACCCATTCACCTGGTTCCAGGCGGGTGATCCACTCGCTGACCTTTTCCAGAATGGTATCGGCATCATCTGTAGGGTCAAGAGGCAGCTCATGTGCCAATTGGGTGCCGCCGAGGTTTAAGTGGAGGTGGTCATCCATAAGCCCGGGCGTCACTACGCCCTCGGTGAGGTTTACTACTTCGCTGCCATCTGCGGCCTTGGTCTTTACCTCCTCCAGGGTGCCGGTAGCAGAAATGATGCCGTCTTCGACCGCGAATGCTTCACCCCAATCATTATCAGCTACGCCGGTCCAAATCTTTCCCGCGTAAATGGTCATTAGTTCTCATTTAAAGCATTGATGACGCTACGTGCAGTATTCGTGCCCTTTTCCAATGCGCCATCCACACAGACACCGCGCCAGCCATAGGCGTAATCTGAGCCGGCGAAGTAGAGGCGGGAATCAATGTCATCGAAGAGACTCCAGCCTTCGGTGAACTGGCCTTTGCGCAGGGTGCCCCAGGCCTGACCGGCCCACTTATCAGCCACCCAGTTGTGTCCGGTGGTATCAACAACCTCCAGGTCATCGCGCCATTGATTGACCACGGCCTGGGCATCTTCAATGGAGTTGAGGTCAATATTGGTGTTGTCATAGCCAAAGCCGACCAGGATGGTGGTGTCGTCATCCATGAAGTATTCGGAGCGCACTACGGACATCTTGGCTGGCTTTGGTGCATAGCCTAGGAAGCGGTGGTGACCTTTGATCTTGATCCAGATCTTCGCACCTTGGGAGTTCCACCTGTCATCGATAACGCTTTGTACAGCATCGGGCAGGGCAGGGGAGAATTCAATATTGCTCAGCGCGCCCACTGGCACGGTGCAGATTACTGCCGATGCTTCGATGACCTCGCCCGATTCGGTAGTTACGGTGGCACCATCGTCATGATGCTCGACTTTAGCTACCGGGGTATTCAGGCGGATCTCGTTATTCAGATCCCCACCGATACCGTTGTATAGCGAGCGCATGCCGTTATTGAGCTTCCACTTCAGAGTAATGTCTTCCATCACGCGGTAGCGGTTATCGGATAACGCGCCCCATTGCTTCGCCATCAATGCGGAGCCGGTGTACGGGTCGCCGATGTAGCCGGCGCACCAGAAGGCATCGATGAGATCTATGGTTTCTTGATCGAATCCGGCTTCCTTGACCAAGTCGATGGCGGTCTTTTGATCATCGGCAAGAAAGCGTTCACGGACTTCAGCTGGGCCATCGAAGTCATCAGAGAGAACCCACAGCGGATCATATGGGTTAGGGAAGTACTCATCATTGCCCTCATAAGTGGCCTCCATGGCCGCGGTGAGCTTTTCATCCAAGTCATCCTCGGTGCCTTTAACCACCTTGCCGTCAGTGACCCAGTGGGCGTCATTGCCGGACGGGGAAGCCGTGATTTCTGTGCGCTGGCCATAGCGCATGATCTCAGTCCAGGTGTGGGCTTGGAACCAGTGCACCCAGGTAGCGCCCAATTCCAGCGGGCGACCCATGCGTTCTTCGGTCCAGGCACGCCCGCCGATGCGGTCTTTGGCCTCCAAGATTTCATACTCAATGCCGGCAGTTTGCAGCTCGCGCGCGGCAACGAGACCTGCGAATCCGGCGCCGATGATGACAACTTTGTTGTTGGACATGTCAGAAATTTCCTTTTCTTTAAGTGAATGATGATGGCTTCGAGTAGGCAAGTGCCTACACCGGCGCCGCGGGCTGGGGTTCTATTTCCGCTACCTCGCCCGTGATGTGCGCGGAGTTCATGGTGTTGCGGCGGATCAAAATCTCACCCCAAATAAGGCCTATGAGCCCGGATCCCAAGATGATGGCCGGCATGATCCAAATCATGAAGAAGTCTTCGGTGTCCATCATGAGGTTGAAGTTGATGAGAATTAGCGCGGTTACCGCCGCCATACCAATGCCGGCGAGCAACGGCGCGATAGTTTTAACGAACACGCTGTATTCGCGGTGGTAGCGGTTCGCCCACACCATCACGGCAAAGCTGGTGATAGCCAGCAAGAAGGTCAGACCGAAGGCCGCGGCGTTGGTAAACCAGGTAAACAAGGTGACCACCGGAAACAGGAATTCTTGTTCCGAGCCACTGCCGATGATGGCAAAGACGGCCAGCACGACAATCGCCAGGATGGATTGCGCCAGCGAGCCACCAATCGGCGCACCGTTTTTCGCGGTTCTTCCGAAGGCTGCAGGAAGGACCCCGGATTGCCCAAGGGAGAAGAAGTACCGAGCCGCAGCATTGTGAAAAGCAATCAACGCTGCCATGAGGCTGGTGACAAAAAGCAGGTGCGCGGCATTTGATGCCGTAGTGCTAAAGTCCGCCAGCCACACAAAGACCAGATCGGGGCCAAACTCTTGCGATTGGCTAACGATGCTCCCTGGACCCACACCCATCTGCAACGCCCAAGCGGAGAACGCATAGAAAGCAGCAATGATGCCGACGGCGATATATGTTGCACGTGAAACAGTGCGCTCCGGATTCTTGGCTTCCTCCGAATAAATAGCGCCGGATTCAAAGCCCATGAATGCGGCCATCGTAAAAGCTAGCAGCACGCCGATACCTGGGGTGAAGAACTGATCCGGCTGCCAACCGCTGCTGCTGACTCCTTCTGGGGCATTGGCAATGGCCATGACGGAAAAGACAATGACCACCAAGAATTCCAAGGTTACGATGATGCCAAGTACCTTGGCCGAGAAATCGATGTTGTTCACGCCCAAGATGCCAACGATGAGCCATCCCACGATGCCAAGTAACCACCAGGGAAGCTCGATTCCGGCTAATGCTGTCAAAGCATTGGCCGCGGAGAACCCGAAGAGTCCATAAAGGCCAATCTGCATGAGGTTGTACGCAACGAGCGCCAAAATAGCGCCGGCGATTCCTTGGCGCAGCCCCAGACCCCGCGCAATAAAGACGTAGAAAGCGCCTGAGGATTGAATCTTGCTGGCCATGCGCCCATAGCCCACGGCGAAAAGCGCCAGGATGATGCCAAGCACCACGTACCCAATGGGCACTCCGAGCAGTCCTGCAACCGCGTAGTTAGTGGGCGCACCACCAGCTAACACCGTCAAGGGCGCCGATGCCGCGATGATGATAAATACCAATGACGCCGTGGACAGCTTTCCGCTTTTGAGCCCATTGCGAGTGTCTTGTTGTGACGGTGAAGTAGCCATATCGGTCTTTCTGCCGGGAATAAGGGTTGATGTAAATCTCTCTACGTTCTAAAAGTGGTTCACACCACGTTTAAGTTCTACTGGTGTAGAGGATAAACTCGAAGTGACGCATTGGCAAGGGGATATCTGAAATTAGTTTGAACCACGCAACAACCAACTTGAGCAGCGAGAGTGCTTAGTACAATGTCAACAGCACTATTGAGTGGAGAAAATGAATGCCAAAAGTAGTTGACCATGTACAGCGCAAGCGGGAGCTTGTTGAATCAACGTGGCGGGTTATTGCGCGCCGGGGACTAGCTGGTGCCACTATGCGGCAGATTGCTGAAGAAGCAGGCTATGCCAATGGTGCGTTAAAGCCGTATTTTCCCACCAAGATGGACCTTTTAGAGGCCACGTTTGAACACGTTTATAGCTCCACTGAAGAGCGTATTGGCAAGTCCATCGAAGGTTTGCGTGGGTTTGAATCACTGCGAGCGATGTGCCTGGAAGTCCTCCCAGTTACTGAACGACTGCGTGATGAGGCGCGGATAGTTGTGTCATTCTGGGACAGCGCTGCCCAAGATGAGAAACGTGCGGCACTAGCGGCGGTTTCAACGAATCGGTGGTGCGAGATGATAGCCACCATGCTCAAGGAAGCTAAAGAAGATGGGTTGCTTCGTTCAATTTCCAACGTTGAAAGCACGGCAGAGATACTGGTGGTTCTCTTGCAAGGCTCGCAGATTACCGCGGTGATGGATCCGGAAGGATTTAGTAAACAAAGGATCATTAACCAGCTGGAGGCGTACTTGGATCTTCTGCGCGCATAAAAGGTTAGACTCGCGCAAAACTAATCCGAGCGAGTTTTAAGCCAAGAGGAGTATTCACATGCGAAGCGTTGAACTAGGCAGCAGCGGAACACAAGTACCCAACATTATCGCGGGCATGATGCGTATTGGGGATAAAACTGATTCGGAGATTCGCGGGCTTTATGATTCCGCACGTGAGGCCGGCGTGAGCTACTTCGATCATGCGGATCTGTATGGCTTTAACTTTCCCAATGGTGGATACCACTTGTGCGAACGCCGGTTTGCTGAAGCCGTGAAGCTTTCTTCGTCAGAGCGTGAGGAAATTACGTTGCAGTCGAAGACAGGAATCGTTGAAGACCCGTGGGGCTACGACCAGTCCTATAACACATCGTTTCCTCAGTCGATGAATCCTTGAAATCACTGAATACGGACTACCTTGACGTGCTGTTGCTGCACCGTCCGGATGCCCTAGTAGAACCAGAGGAAGTAGCGCGTGCTTTTGATGAACTCGAGGCAGCCGGCAAGGTGCGTGCCTTTGGCGTATCGAACCACACTCCGCGTCAGATTGCTCTGCTCAAGACTGCTGTGAAACAGCCACTTCTTGTGAACCAGGTGCAGTTTTCTATCACGCATTCTTCGTTGGTTGCGCAGGGTATGACATCCAATATGACAACGTCGGATGATGCGTTTACGCGCGATGGTGGGGGTCTAGTGGACTATGCGCGGGTGAATAAGATTACGCTGCAGGCATGGTCGCCAATTCAAATAGGCCATGAGCCAGGCATTTTCTTAGGTTCCCTAGACTATCCGGAACTCAACGCTGAGATTGAAGGTGCTGTTGCAAACAGGAATTCCAGATAACTAACTATTTGTTAGTGTGCAGCGCAATGCTGGTACCGGATCCGCCGTTTTCGTCGAAAACGCGAGTTTGCAACAGCACCGCCTTTGTCTGCTCCAGACTGGTCAACGACATATAGCGTTTCTGCTGAATCCAGTCATCATGCTGCTCCGCGAGTACCGCCCCGACCAGACGAACCACCGCGTCCTGGTTTGGGAAGATGCCGACGACGTCGGTACGCCGGCGGAGCTCCCGGTTCAACCGCTCGGTCGGATTATTCGACCAGACCTTCGTCCACACCGCCTTCGGGGCGTTCGTGAACGCCAGCAGCTCATGCAGAGCTTCCTCCAGATAATCCGCCACCTGCGGGAACTTTTCCTGACAGAACGCCACGACCTCCCGGGCCTGCTTCCATACTGTGTCGGCGTCCGGCTGCTGAAAGATCGTGTGAAACATCGCCGACAACGTCGGCCACTTAAGTCTTCGATACCAAGCCAGAGAGGTTCTTCGAAAAGTGCGTGCGGCACCGCTGCCAGGACGCATTCGGTAGGATCTCGCCGATAGCGTGCTGGATGCCCAGGTGCGCGTCGCTGGTGACCAGGTAGACCTGATTAAGACCCCGGGCCTTGAGGTCCCTAAAGAAACCCGTCCAGGAGGCCACCGACTCTGCGGTGGCGACCTGCATACCGAGTAGTTCCCGGTACCCTTCGGCGTTGACCCCGGTAGCCAACAACGCCGAGGTTTTGACGACGCGGCCGCCTTCGCGGACCTTCATGGTCAACGCGTCACAGGAGACGTACAGGTAGGGGCCGGTATCCAGCGGCCGGGCACGAAAATCCTCGACCATAGAGTCCAGGTCTTTGGCCATCTCGGATACCTGTGACTTCGAGAGATTGTTGATGCCCAGTGAGGCGACCAGGTCGTTCAGCTTGGGGTGGAGACACCCTTGAGATAGCAAGTCGCGATCACCGTGGTCAGGGCGCGTTCGGCCCGGGCGAGTCGTTCCAGCAGCCAGTCGGGGAAGAACGACCCTGCCCGAAGCTTCGGGACCGCGACATCTACGGTGCCAACCCTGGTGTCGAGGTCGCGGTGACGGTAACCGTTGCGGACGTTGGTACGGGCCTGGCTGGTGGTGGCGTAATCAGCACCGAAGATCTGGTCTGCTTGGGTGGACAGGATCTTCGTTGATGAAGCCCTGGAGCATCTGTCTCATCAAGTCCGGGGAGGCTTGAGACAGCAGGTCGTCGAGATAGGTGGTCGGATCGATAGAATAAGGGCCGGCGGCCATCGTGGGTTCCCTTTCGAGGAGATGTAGGAGTTGATTTGAAAAGTGCTTTGGTGGTCGCCCACGTCTTCCATGGGGCCCTCACCGACAGCTACAGATACACCACGCTAGAGGACGTAACCGAGGCGTCGCCGGCGGGTGGAAAGCCGCAGATTTCCAGGCGTAGTACGAGGACCGGTTGATCCTCAGGACTTGGCACAACTGCTTGACCTGATAGAGGTCTCGGTGGTCATCAACGAATCAGAAGCGGCTCTACCTGGTCGTCTCTCCCGCGAAATATTTCGCGGCCTTGGCAGCAGGATATCGTGCTCGGTTGAGAGTTTCTGCGTCTCCGAGCGCAGGTGCTGGACTTCTTTGCGCAGGCGCAACAGCTCGTCGGTGGGGTCTTCGGCGGTGCGGCTGGGCTGGACGCCGCGGGCCTTGCGGGCGGCGTCCAGCCCAGTTCTTCAGCGTCGCCCGGCTGATCCCGAGGTCCACGGCGATCGAGGAGAACGAGGCGCCTGTGGTGTCCTCATAGAGTCGGACCGCGTCCGTCTTGAACTCATCGGTGTGGGTGTTCTTCGCCCATGGTGGTTTCTCGCATTCTCCGGCCCATTTTGGGCCGGGGTCAGCGTGTCCACCAAACAGGGGACGGCCCCGTAGTCTTGCTGGTGGGACTGTTTGTTTGGTTTTTCTTCACACATTAATCGAAACAGGCAGTCCCCTTTTTATGTCCCCGCGACACGCCCCAGAGCGGCGATCGGACTGCGAGCGCTAAACCCCTATGAATAAGCCTCAATCCCCACGGGGCGCTCATGATGTTTATCCGGTGGGCAGTCATGCCCCATGTCTTGGCTTGGTGAGAATTAGCAGTTGCTCTCGTTGGCGTCTTGGCGTTGTTTGAATCGTTGTGCCAGGCGTTTGCCGTGGGTGAGTTCTCGAATGGTGTCTTCGCTATCGAAATTCGATCCGAGAGCACCCGCAACGGTGCCCATCGAGGCGCTGAGCCAGGCGATATCAACGTAGTTCCCGAGGGAGGCTTCCGCACCGATTTTCGATGACATGAATCCGGATTCGATGACACCTATTCCCCCGATGAGAATGCCGATAAATAGTACCAGGTAGAGCAAGATGACCGATAGCAGGAGAGTGGCCACGGTGGAGGCGTTATACATGGCGGCTTCGGTCAGGTCGCCTAGTTTTCGTGAATGTTCCCACAACCTGTTGGCACCGATCAGCCAGAGCACCATGGTCACAATGACCATCGCGGTAATCAGACCCAGTCGCCAGCTGGGCAAAGCGTCCGCCATTTCCCAAATTGAGGAGTAGAAGATGCCGAACGCCCCAGTTCCCGCCGCGGCAGCGAGTACTCCCGACAACTTCGATACCGTCGACAGGGGCTCATTGGTACGTATCATGCCCAGGACCAGTCGGAGTCTGCCCGGTCGCCACCAGGGAGAGGTGATGTAGACGGACCGGCCGGAACGAGACTCCTGCTCGTAGACCACCCCGGAGTCGGACATGTGCTGGTCGGTTCCGGGTGTCTGCTGGTCGGCGAGAGCGTCCAGGGAGTCGAACAGTACATGGCGAAGTCTCTGGGTCACGCCCTGCCATCCCAGTGCTGGTAGGGAAATGATGACCAGACCTTCCCCGTAGTGCAGCGCAGCGATCTTGGGTTTTCGCCCGGCACGGCGGGGGATTTCGGTCACGATGGCCAGTAGATCTACGTCATCGTCTCGTGCCCATCCTCGAACGGTGTCGAGATCGAGCGTGCCATCTGGGCGCGCTGGGGTTCGACTTTTGTGGTGGGAGAAAAGATATCTGCCGACAGTTTTCTCTCCGTCATTGCCATCACCGAGGACACGTGAGACGGTGCGGGACGGTAGGCCAGGGTCGGCAAAAATAGCAACGCGCAATGGTTGGTTCATGAGGGCCATTATAGGGTCAATATAGGGCCATTATTCTGAGGAATCCACTATTTCACAACCTGCCTGGGCCGACGCTGGTGCGCACTCACGGCGGTGCCGAAATCGAAGGATTCATCAGTCTCGAGCAAAGGAGCGCCGAGCGCTTTATACGGATCAAGTCATCGATTGGTCATGATGCTCCAGAAAATCTATTACTGAAGGCCGGCCTGCAACTTCAAACTGGAATCATCGGGACGAGGGTAGCGTCGGTTCCTGGCGTGGTGATGAATTCAGAGCTACTCGGCATCATTCCTAGCGCAGTGGTTGAGAGCCTTGGCTGGTCCGACCGGATACAGATTTTGCCCAATCCGACCAGTGCTGAGCCTATGGAAGTGTCGTTGATGTCAAGGGTGAAGCAACGCCGAACGAGGCCACAAAGGTGCTGTTGCAAACAGGAATTCCAGATAACTAACTATTTGTTAGTGTGCAGCGCAACGCTGGTACCGGATCCGCCGTTTTCGACGAAAACGCGAGTTTGCAACAGCACCCATGACTGTCGCTCAGATCGGCGAAGTTCTGGGAGTTAGCCGCACCACCGTCTACCGGGCGCTGCGCAAAGAAACTGGGGTATTACCTACGCGGCAGAAGGACCCCTCGAAGCCCACATAACCGGGCATTGCGACAGGATGACTCTCGGAAGCTGTGCCAACGACTTCTGGCTCTGACAGCACACCTCAAAAGAACAGTTTTAGAATTACTGTCAGAGTCAGAAGGCGTTGGCACAGATGGCCCCCAGTGACCAGGGTTGTGACGACGGCTTCGGAACACCATCCGGTCAGTACTCGTGTGCACTAGGCTGAAAATGTCAGAACTCCCGGGCACAAGGAGACAGGGACGGACAGCAGCCACACGGACATTGCTGCGACATCACACCTGACTATGCCTGAAGCTGAGTGGGAACAGGCCTGAGCACAGGAACGGGTAATCGCTAGGTTGGCTGAGCACGAGAAAGTTGGAGTAAGCACTGCTGATGCGGTTGCCGAAGAGCTGGGGATGTCCCGGCGATAGATATACCGACTTCTTACACGCCACCGCGAGGGTTCAGGGGCAGTAACTGATGTGCTCGCGGATTTTCCCGCGCGGTGCGCAGCTTGTCCCCGCTGAGCAGTGGTGGCCGGCTTTCCGTGCGGCCACGAACCCAGGCAGCCTCCAGACCGGCGTGTCTCCGCTCCCGGATCAGATCACATTCAAACTCCGCCGGGCAGGAAGATGTGGAACACTTTTCGGCCCTCGGAGGATGAGGTGCCGGTGTTTTCCTGCAGCGATCGAAACTCCACTCCTCTCGTTGTGCTGACGACAGAGTGCCCCTCGAGGTTGCCAGCCAGGCGGGGATTACTTGACGGTCATGCCGAATGAGTCCGCGATGGTCCGGGCGGTCTGCTTGGCGTAGCGGCCTACCCCGGTGAGCGTGGCGGATCCGGGGCCGGTCCAGTCGCCGTAACCGACCAGGTGCAGGCCCGGGTATTTCGGGGTGGTGCCGTCCAGGAGCCGGCGCACCGGCCCGAGGGACGGCCGAAACCCGATACACCAGATCAGATGATCGGCCCGTACTTCGTTGAGGGAGTTAAACATCGGCGTCGCCGCCAAACATCCGGCGTCGCGGGCATCGCGCACCTCAGGCAGCACGACAATGTCGCCGAGCTCCGAGTCGGCCCCCGGATCGGTCTCGCCGCGCTGGACGGCCAGGGCGCGTTGCCGGTTCCGGCGAAACAGCACCCGCCCGTCGACCTCATCGGGCATCCACCGGGGTGGATGGCGGGTATACCAGGTGACTTCGGCAACACCGGTGAGTTCGGCGGCGATCTGCGCGGCGGAGTTCGCCGCCCCCACCACCGCCACGGACGACCCCCGGAAGGGACCCACCCCGGGATAGTTCGCCGAATGCCACTGCGTGCCGGTAAACAATCCCGGGTAGGCCGGGACGAAGGGAGTAGACCAGGTACCGGTGGCGGCTACGACATGGGGAGCCGTCCACGACCGATCACCGGCGTGGAGGCGGTAGCCTGCATCCACCCGCTCGACGCGGTCCACGTGCACGGGGCGCTCGACGGGGATCCGGTAGCGCTGCTCATAGTCGGCAAGGTAGTCGATGACATGGTCCGACGGTGGGAACCCCTCGTAGGCTGGCATAGGCTTGCCCGGCAGGCTGGAAAACTCCGCGGTGGAAAACAACGTCATTGATGGCCACACATGCCGCCACGCCCCACCGGCACCCTCCTGATCGTCGAGGACCAGGGTGTCCACGCCTGCTCGCAGCAGGTAGTAGGCGGTGGCCAGCCCCGCCTGGCCACCGCCAATAATGATCGCCTCGAAGTGTTTGCTGGTCACGTGTGTGATCGTCTCCTGCTCGTCAATGGTGGTTCAGTCCATCTGCAACACGGTGCGCAGCTCCGCGAACAGCTCCGGGCGCACCTGATGGGTCATCGTCCGGCCGACCCGGACCTTGTCCAATAACCCGGCCTCGGTTAACCGTTTCAGGTGGTGCGACACGGTCGGCTGACTCAACCCCGACGTCTCTGTCAGCTCTCCGACGCTGACCGGGCCGCAGCCTTCGGCCGCCAACTGCGATAACAAACGCAGGCGGGCGGGATCGGCCAACACCTTGAACAATGTGGCGTAGCGCTCGGCCTCACCACTGGTCAAGGGGCCAGCACCCAGTGAGCAACAGGCGGACAAGTCCGCCAGCGGGAGAGTCTGCGAGAGTGTCATACCAACCATCCTATATTGACAAGCATCGATATCAAGGCTACTTTTTGTATTGATGCTTGTCAATACTGTGAAAGGCTCGTATGAATTCTGACCACCGCCCACGCATGACCTTTTTAGATCGCTTCCTGCCGGTCTGGATCATTCTCGCCATGGCCGCTGGCCTGCTCATCGGCCGGGTCGTCCCCGGTATCGGTGACGCCCTGCGCGCTTTAGAGGTAGGTGGGATTTCCCTGCCGATAGCACTTGGCCTGCTGGTGATGATGTATCCGCCGCTGGCGAAGGTTCGCTACGACAAGGCCGGTGAGATCGCCGCCGATAAACGCCTGATGACGGTGTCCTTAGTGCTCAACTGGCTGGTCGGTCCGGCTTTCATGTTCGCCTTGGCCTGGATCTTCCTGCCGGATCAGCCGGAACTGCGCACCGGGTTGATCATCGTCGGCCTGGCTCGGTGTATTGCGATGGTGCTCGTCTGGAGTGATCTGTCGTGTGGTGACCGGGAGGCCACGGCCGTGCTGGTGGCGATCAACTCGGTGTTCCAAGTCATCATGTTCGGCGTACTCGGCTGGTTCTACCTCCAGGTCCTGCCAGCCTGGCTGGGCCTGGCGACTACCTCGGCGGAATTTTCCTTCTGGTCGATCGTGGTTTCCGTGCTCGTATTCCTCGGCATCCCGCTGGCCGCCGGCGTGGCCTCCCGAATCATCGGTGAAAAAACCAAGGGCCGTGCCTGGTACGAAAACACCTACCTGCCGAAGATCTCCCCGCTGGCACTGATCGGCCTGCTCTATACCATCGTTCTGCTGTTTTCCCTGCAGGGGGAGCAGATTACCTCCCAACCGTGGACCGTGGCCCGCTTGGCTGTGCCGCTGCTGGCCTACTTCGTCGGCATGTTCGCCATCGCACTGATTGCCGCGAAGGCGTCGGGCATGAATTACGCTCAGTCGGCGTCGGTGTCGTTTACGGCCGCGGGCAATAACTTCGAGCTGGCCATCGCCGTGGCCATCGGCACCTTCGGGGCGACCTCCGCACAGGCGCTAGCCGGCACGATCGGCCCGTTGATCGAGATCCCGGTGCTTGTCGGCCTGGTCTACACCATGCTGTGGCTGGGACCGAAACTCTTCCCCCAGGATCCGACCCTACCTGTATCCTCGACACCGTCTCCGCAGCCTGCTGTATCCGAGAAGGAGAACTTCACCTCATGTGCACCCACCCAACAGTCCTGTTCGTCTGCGTCGGCAACGGCGGCAAGTCCCAGATGGCCGCAGCCCTAGCCGCTAAGCACGCCGGTGACCGGATCGAGATCCACTCCGCCGGCACGACACCCGGCACGAAGCTCAACCCCCAGTCCGTCGAGGTTATCGCCGAGGCCGGTGCCGACATGTCCGCAGGCCACCCTAAGGGTGTAGATCCACAACTGTTGCGCGAGGTCGACCGCGTGATCATCCTGGGAGGTGATGCCCAGCTGGAGCTACCCGACGGTGCCCGCGGTACGTGCGAGCGGTGGGTGACTGACGAGCCGTCCCAGCGTGGCATCGAGGGCCTGGAGCGCATGCGTCTGATCCGTGACGACATTGACACCCGGGTACGCAGGCTCCTCGCCGAGCTGCTCGAGAACTGACCACCCCACCTGACACCACCAACGACCCCGCGCGAATTCGCGCGGGGTCGTTGGTGTCTGCACCGGCTGTCAGCTCCTCGTCCGGGAGCCAGACACGCCGGTAGAGACCGAGATGTGTCGGGTTAGGACGTAGCCTGCGGGTGCTGCTCCTCCTGGTCACTGGTGGTCTCACTGGTGGTCTCAGTGGTGTCGGTGTCGTCGTCGGCGACGATCTCGACACTGCAGCAATCGGAGTTCGTATTCTTCTTGTGAAACAGGTCTTTGAAGCCCATGAGGGTCTCCTTTCGTTAGAGGTACGTGGTTTAGAGGATGATCGTCATCGCGTAGCCGGCCAGCATGGCCGCCAGCAGAATGGTGATCACGAAGGTGGCCAACAGTTTCGGCTTGAACACTGCCGCCAACATCGAGATTTCCGGTGGCGAGGCCCCGGCCCCACCGATCATCATCGCGAAGATCGGGCCGATGGCCACCCCGGCACCCGATAAAGCCAGGGCGACCGGCAGCATCGTCTCGAGTCGGACATACAGCGGGATACCGATCACCGCAGCCAGTGGAATCAGCCACCAGACGTTTCCACCGGCCATAAATCCCAGGCCGTCTTCGGGCACGACCCCGTAGATGAATGCACCGATGGCCACGCCGATGATCATCGGAAGGAGCATGGGGCGAAGATCGTCCTATGCCTGACGGATCGCTGCCGGGGTTTCTTGTTTGATTCCACGCCACGGGGTCCCGTCCAGCTGGTGCCCGCCCTTGACCTTGACCTTGCGCAGCTGGTCTTCCATGCCCAGCGCGGTCCAGGCCCAGGGTACTCCCAGCGACAGCAGCACCATGATCGCCGCGTAGCTGAGCGCGACCTGCCAGGTAAAGATCAGCCATATTCCGCCGACGATAACCGGGTTGAGCAGCGGCGAAGCGATCAGGTAGGTCACGGTGGTACGAAAGGCCACCCCGGCTTTGAGCATGCTGACAAACATCGGGATCGTCGAACAGGAACAAAACGGAGTGATCGCCCCCAATGCCAGTCCTTTGACCTGGCCGGGAACCGCTCCACCAGCCATCCAGCTCTGCAACCGCTCCGGGCCGAAGCGCCGGTTGATCAGCGCGACCGCATAGGAGATCACCAGAAACAGCAGGAGCAGTTCGACCAGGAGGATAGTGAACGTGCCGAGCGCGCTAATCAGCATCAACGACCTCGTTTCTCAGGGAGGTGTCCGTGCAGCAGGCGCGTTGTCCCTCCGGGGTCAACGTCGCCAGGTGCGCTAGCCAGCGCACCGGATCAGCCAGCTGAGCACAACATACCGAATTCAGCGTGGCACGCCCCCTCGGCTCCGAGTCCACCAGTCCGGCCTTGCGCAGGGCAGCCAGATGATGGCTGACCAACGCCTGACTCATCCCGGTGGCCTCATGGAGCTGGCGGTTGGTCATTGACGTCTCCGCCAAGGTGAGCAGGATCGTCAACCGGTTTTCATCCGACAGCGCGGACAGTGTGGGCACGAGTAACTGGGCCCGCTCGGCGGGACTGAGATCCGACGCGGGGATGGATAAGGAAATCTCTGTAAGCATACTCCGACATTAACAAGCGAGTGCTTGTATTTCAAGCAATGGTTTGAATGTCGGGAAAGAGGCCCCTTCCGGCCTTTCCCGAGCGTCTCACTTTCAAGGAAGTGGGACACATCAATGACAATGGATTGAAAATACACAGTCCCAGGAGGAGCATGTCCCACAAGTCATGCCACAGCCATGTCCCATAATGTCCGCTACAGAATGGACTTCCGGCACTATTCTGGTTATGGATACTGGCTACGCCCGGGTGTCGACCGCGAAACAGGACCTTGACCGACAGATCGACGCTCTGCGCCAGGAAGGTATTGCCAGCAAATACATTTACGTTGATAAGAAATCCGGATCCACCACCAACCGCCCCGGACTGCACAAGGCACTGGATCAGGCTCGTGAAGGCGATATCATTGTCGTCCACACGCTCGACCGGTCAGATGCTCCTCAAGCTGTAGCAGCGTGTACACCCCAATAGGGAAGTTTTAGAATTTCTGTCGCGTTAGCGTGGTCGAGTCCCTGCGGCAGCGGCTTTTCACAACTTCATGGGCGGTTCAGTTGATGCCGGTAAGGAAACCTAGAGAGGCCCTAGCAGCACGGGGGATGAGTTTATTAAAGGCCGAAGGCGCCGCCGCTGACGAGGATGAAGATACCCAGGCCGATCAAAACGATCGGGAACAGCACATGCTCCCAGCGTTCGAGAATCTCCGCGATGGGTGGACGGGTGGCCACGAACTTCGCCAACAGGACCAGGCCCGCCACCAGAATCAGAAAGACAACGCAGTAGATGATAACGGTGGCGGTATCCACGTTGAGAAAAAACGGGACATAGACGCCGATATTGTCGCCACCGTTGGCAAAGGTCACCCCGGCGACGGTCAAAACGCTTACGTTCTTTCCGCTGACTTTCGCGTCATCGTCGTCGTCATCGTCTCCCCGCCAGGCTTGCCAGGCCGCCCACAGCCCCAAGGTCAGGGGGATCAGCCCGAAGTAGGGGATCACCTCGGTGGGCAGGAAAGCATCCGCCCCTAGGGTGACCAGAATCGCGGCTGCGAGGATGCCCGCGAAACCAAGGTACTGCCCGGCCAGGATCCGAAGTGTGGTCCTTGCTTGGCCGGCCCCACGGGCGAAGAACAGCGAGAGCACGATGATGTCGTCGATATTGGTGGCGATAAACAGACCAACCGCCCCCAGGAGACCAGTTATCACTTACCTGTTCCCCTCTCCGGTGGCGCACCCGGGCACGTCACATGCCGAGTCAATACACGGGGCATTCTCGTCGGCAGCCAGAGTGGTATCCAGCAGTGAGTTCAACGCCTGGACAAGATGGGCGTCGACGATCTCGTAGCGGGTCTTCCGCCCCTGCGGTTCGGCGACCACAATTCCGCAGTCCCGTAGGCAAGTGAGGTGGTTCGACACATTTGACCGCGTCAGTTCCAGCTCCCGGGCGAGATCGGCCGGGTAGGCTGGGCCGCCCAGCAGGGTCAGGAGAATACGGGATCGGGTGGGATCGGCCATCGCCCGACCCAATCGGTTCATCACGTCCAAGCGTGTAGCAATAGTCAGCATGTACTGAACTATACAGCTGTTGCTGAACTGTTGCAACGAGGGTCGAACGTCGGCCCGACGGTGATGTGTGGGACACCAGTACCCTTCGGTACTGCCTGTGTCGAAATCGTTCGTTTTTGACACAAAAACCCGGTTTCCGAAATGGTCCCATACGTAAAGGTGGGTGCGTTACGTTTTTGTATCACAACACAGTGCCGTATTCTATGTGCCCATTCACTGACCTCCGCACGGGTTCTGATACGTTTTTGAGGGTGCTGTTGCAAAGTTGGGGCAGTAGGAAGAGCGACGTGAAATAATCACAGCCATGGGTATCTTCTCCGGTCGTCATTTCCCCCGTGACATCATTCTGTGGGCGGTGCGGTGGTACTGCCGCTACGTGGTGAGCTACCGCGATCTGGAGGAAATGATGACTTCAGCGGGGCGTGCCGGTCGATCACACCACGATCTACCGCTGGGTCCAGAAATGCGCCCCTGAGCTGGACAAGCAAACACGCTGGTACCGGCAGGTACCTGATTGGCAGGCCCGGTCCTGGCGGGTGGATGAGACCTATATCCGGGTCGGCGGCAGGTGGTGCTACCTCTATCGGGCGATCACCGCCGGTGGCCAGACCCTGGACTTTTACCTCTCTCCGAAGCGGAACGTGGCCGCAGCGAAGCGTTTCCTGGCCAAGGCCCTCAGATCCAATGCGTCAGCCGGGTTCCCGCGGGTGATTAATACAGATAAAGCACCGTCTCTAGCCAGGGCAATCGCCGAGTTGAAGTCAGAGGGAATCTGCCCGCCAACAGTGGAACACCGGCAGGTGAAATACCTCAACAACATCCTGGAAGGCGACCATGGTCGGCTGAAGCGGATCCTGGGGCCGAAAGGCGCGTTTAAGAACCGGACATCTGCATATCGGACGTTGAAAGGGATGGAGGCGATGCACTCATTGCGGAAAGGGCAAGGCACGATGTTTGACCTCACGGGCAACCGAACCCGGACGCGGTGATCGTCAACCGGGTCTTCGAGACGGCCTAACAACGCCCACACGCAGCGGCCATCAGAGAACGAGAAACTGAGTCTTCGCTGCTCTCCGCCCAACTTTGCAACAGCACCATCCAGAGGCCAAGAAGCTTTTGGCTCAAAATGCACCAAAGGTATTATCCTCAACCGCCAAAATGTTACTTCCAGGTAAGAAATAGTCCCTATTTATAGATAGCTCCTGGCGGTTAATCCTGTCATCCTGGCTCTCGTCGAGCTGCAACTCTCGCATAGCGTGGTTGCTAAGGAGGTGTGCCCAATTGGATTACAAGTACCTACACACTTGATCGGTGCTGCACGTTTCAGGGTCCGGGTGCGCGGCGTCCTGTCTGAGGTCCGCGATAGTGTCGCGCAGCACGGAGAGCTGCGCGATCTGCTGCTCGATCTCAGCGAGGCGCACGTCAAGCAGGTCGCGCACGTGCTCGCAGGGCGCCTGGCCGCCGTCGCGGATGTCGAGGATCTGGCGGATCTGGGCGAGGGTGAGGCCCGCGGCCTGGCCGCGGTGGACGAAGTCGATCCGAGCGACCGTCTCGGGCGCGTAGTCGCGGTATCCGGACGGCGTGCGCTCGGTCGGGGGCAGAAGGCCCTGTTCCTCGTAGAAGCGAAGGGTCTTCGCGGTAGTGCCCGCCCTCTCGGCGAGTTCTCCGATCCGCATTGCTGTCTCCCTCCGTGGCCGCGCTTGACCTTCCCCTGCACTGGAAGGTCCAGTATGGCTGAGACAGAGCAGAAAGCCAAGAGTTGACAGGAGCAGAGATGCCTACGAAGTACGATCTCGCCATCATCGGATCGGGAGGCGGCGCGTTCGCCGCTGCGATCCGCGCCAGCACGCTCGGAAAGTCGGTGGTGATGATCGAGCGCGGGACGCTCGGCGGCACCTGCGTGAACACGGGCTGCGTCCCGTCGAAGGCGCTCATCGCCGCGGCCGGCGCGCGGCACGTCGCCGTCGACGCCGCAACCCGGTTCCCCGGGATCGCGACGACGGCGGATCCCGTCGACATGCCCGCGCTGATCGCTGGGAAGCAAGCGTTGGTGGAGTCGCTGCGCGGCGAGAAGTACGCCGACGTCGCCGACTCCTACGGCTGGCAGGTCCTCCGCGGCGACGCCTCGTTCGTGGGCACCCCTGATGCGCCGGTTCTCGATGTTGCCGGAGCCGACAGAAGCGTCGAGACCATCGAGGCCCACCACTACCTGGTCGCGACTGGTTCTCGCCCGTGGGCACCGCCGATCGACGGCCTGGAGGAGACCGGATACCTGACCTCGACCACGGCGATGGAGCTGACGGAGGTCCCCGAGTCGCTGCTGGTGCTCGGCGGCGGCTACATCGCCCTGGAGCAGGCGCAGCTGTTCGCCCGCCTCGGCTCGCAGGTCACGCTGCTCGTGCGGTCCCGGCTCGCCTCGAAGGAGGAGCCGGAGGTGTCGAAGGCGCTCCAGGAGGTGTTCGCCGACGAGGGCATCCGCGTCGTCAGCCGCGCAGTGCCCACCCGGGTCTCTCGCGGCACGGGAGGCGAGGCCGTCGTGACCGCCGCCGTGTCCGGCGGCTCGCAGGAGTTCCGCGCCGACCAGGTCCTGGTCGCCCTCGGACGCCGTCCCGTCACCGATGGCCTGAACCTCGATGCGGTCGGGGTGAAGACCGGAGACTCCGGCGAGGTGGTCGTCTCCGACCGGCTGCAGTCCTCGAACCCGCGGATCTGGGCCGCGGGCGACGTGACCGGGCACCCCGAGTTCGTCTACGTCGCCGCCCACCACGGCACCCTCGTCGCCGAGAACGCGTTCGCCGACGCCGACCGGTCCGTCGACTACGCCCGCCTGCCGCGGGTGACGTTCACCGGGCCCGCGATCGGCGCGGTCGGGATGACCGAGAAGGACGTCCTCGCCGCGGGGATCCGCTGCGACTGCCGCGTCCTGCCCCTGCACCACGTGCCCCGCGCCTTGGTGAACCGCGACACCCGCGGGTTCATCAAGATCGTCGTGAACGCCGAGACGAACGAGATCCTCGGCCTGACCGCCGTCGCCAAGGACGCCGGGGAGCTCGCCGCCGCAGGCGTCCACGTGCTCGGCAGGACCGTCGCCGAGATCGCCGACGCCTGGGCCCCCTACCTGACCATGGCCGAGGGCATCCGGATCGCCGCGAAGGCCTTCACCACCGACCCGTCGCTGCTGTCGTGCTGCGCATGAACGGCAACGCAGGCAATCGGGGAGATCTCATCCTGAAGAGGTGCAGACGATGAGCGCCCCTCCCCCTTGGTGGCTCCTGTCGGTTTTGAGATAAAGATGATTCGATAGGGCACACCCCAGGGGGACGGGTGCCCGGCAGGTGTCAGTGTCAGAAGGTGTTGGCACAGATCGGCCCTGGTGACCAGGGGTGTGACGACGACTTCTGAACACCATCCGGTCAGTCCTCATGGGCACTAGGACCTGTTATGAAAGTCGTTTGAGCCAGCGGTCAATGTTCGCGACCCGGATGACTGCCTCGAACCGGATGGCGAGTTTGTCGTATCGGGTGGCCACCCCGCGGTTGTGTTTGAGCGCGTTGAAGCAGCGTTCGACGACGTTGCGGCCCTTATACGCCTCAGAGTCGAAGGCCGGTGGCCGCCCACCGGCAGACCCTTTGGCCTGACGGTTGTCGGCCTGGTCCTTTTTGACCGGGATCGTGGTGGTGATCTTCCGGCACCGCAGGTACGACCGGTTCGCCTGTGAGGAGTAGGCCTTGTCCGCCAGCACCCGATCCGGCAGACTGCGGGGCCGACCGGGCCCGGGGCGGGCCACCCGAATCCGGTCCAGGACTTCGGTCAGCTGCGGGCTGTCACCGGCCTGCCCGGCGGTCAGCGTGAACGACACCGCCTGTAGGTGATGGTCACAGGCCAGATGAATCTTGGTGGAGAACCCGCCCCGAGACCGGCCGAGGGCATGGTTGTCCGGTTCGCCGTCGAGGCGGTCGGAGGAATCTCGCCGCGCTCCGGCGGCGTGGATATGCGCCCGGCTGGTAGTCGAGTCCACGGAGATGTCCCATCCGAGTTGTCCCTGGCCATCGGCTCGGGACTGAAGGGCGGCTTCGATCTGTGCCCAGGTGCCGGATAGTTGCCAGGCACGAAACAGGGCGTAGACCCGCGTGGAGGGTTCCCCAGCGCACGCCGGTGGGAGCTGGGGACAGTGTGGAGAAGATCACTAAAGGGGCCGCAAGGTGGACATCGGAGAAGTTCAGGCGTTAGTGTTACCTCCGTTAGATAACGGAACGGTAACGGTCTGATCTCCAACGGACATATCGCTGGAATTGCTCAGGGCGGGACAACAGACAACGACGGAAGACGAGTCATGCGCCTGAAGGCTTCGCGGTCATCCGGAGGAAAACACCGCACGATCACCACCTCGCAGACCAAGGGGCGTCTCGCCCTCGTGGCTGTAGCCGCCGGCGGTGGAGACTGCGCCGATGGCAGCGGCCATGAGGGCGATGCGGCTCTTAGTGGACCGCTGATTCGGGCTGGAAATGGTTCTACTCCTGTCATGCTGCCCACTGCACGGGCCTGGGCGATAACTCAATCGTGAGCACATCGTGACCGTTTCGTTATTGATTCGCAGAACCATACATACGGGCCTTGGGGTATGCAAGCCCCCCGTCAGCCTATAATTTGACTGTCAGAATCCCGGGCCGTATGCAGGGGAAAAAGCCCAGGTTAGCGCGCAAGTGGGAGAAGGGTGTCAGGATTCTTCCAGCTCAGACCCAGTTTCTGAGTGGAGAAATGCGCTCCGAATCACAAAGGCCACACGCTCCCGGGAGCGTGTGGCCTTGAAGGAAAGGTGGGGAGGGGGTGGCGTGGATAAGCGGGGGTCAGACAGCTCTACGCCGGTGGAACCCGTGATAGAAGACGGCCGTGATGATGGCGACGCCAGCCAGCGCGGCGTACATGGTGCCGTAACCGCGGGAAGCGACCAAGGCTTCCCGGAGGAGCATCGTCACCGCGTAAGTCACGAAAAAAGAACCGCTTTGGGATGAACTAGTCCCCGGGGCTCACCCGCCAGGTCCATCCCGGAATCGTGCCATTATAAGCCAGAACCTGAGCCTGACATCCGCGGATATCCACCTCTTGCTGGGCGGCAACTATCTTCACCTGCAGTAGCCCGTCCTGGCTGTGAAGTACTTCCGGCTGCCATAGGTCTCCTCCCACGAGGATGCCCGCGTCGTCGCCACCAGAGACCTGGGAGAAGAGGCGAATGGGTGGGCCCAGGGCAACCCGGTCTTGGAGACGCCGATTCCACCCGGGCCCATTGTCCTCGGCTGAGTGGCGTCAGGGCCTAATCTTTATCCTTACGGTTCTCAAGACGCCGCCGTTTCTCGTCGTACTCAGTGGCGTCGATCTCCCCTCGGGCATAGCGCTCATCGAGCATGTCTCGTGCCCGATTGCGCTCCGGTCCCTGAGCCCTGTCATCGCCTCCTGGGCCTCGTCCTATTCGGCCGCGGAAAATGCCGACCATGATCATGATCAAGACCACGATACCGAGCACGAGTAGGGCCAGGACCAACCAGCCCATTCCCATGCCCCAGCCCCCCATGTGGTCTCCATCCCAGTGCATGTTTCACTCCTTCGGGGTTTCCCGAGCAGCTGACCATCGTCGCCGGGGGAGCGCCAGGCCTTCCACATTTTCCGGATCAGTACCGCCAGCAGCTCTTCTTCTGCCTGTGGCCACCAGAATAGGTGGCATGCTCTCCTGCCTCGACTATTGAGGAGAACCCAGTCACAAAGCCAGTCTGGGACGAGAATCTTCACGAATTCTTCATCAGAGAGGACATGCAGGAACTCATCCTGGGTGGCTGTCTTTATCTCCAGAGAAGGGCAGCTGAATGATCACGTCAGACGAGGCTTGCTGTCAGGGGCAGAAGTCGTTTGCCTGCCTTTACCTCACGGAGGATGTGTGTGGCTAGGCGCCGAGGTATGACACTGTCACGCGGAGTCGATAGTAGGTCAGAGACGGTTTCGCTGGCCTGAGGGTGAACGCGGCTTCGGACTGTTCTCGAAACTGCCCCCACTGGTGACTGGCAGGGGGAAGCGTCAGTGCGTGGGCTTATCTTCGTGGTCGATGCCAGCGTGTTCCTTGCCCTTCTGGAAGTTGAGCAGGCGCAGCGCGTTTGCGACGACGATGAGAGTGGATCCCTCGTGGATAAGCACGACGGCGCCGATATTCAACCCGAGGAAGGTCGCGATGATGAGGACAACGACGACTGCGAGGCTGGCGATGAGGTTTTGCCGGATGATCTGGCCAGTCGCCCGGCTCAGCCGGACAGCGAACGGGACGCGTCCGAGGTCGTCACTCATCAACGCGATGTCACAGGTCTCCAGCGCGACCGTCGACCCAGCGGCACCCATCGCAATGCCGACGTCGGCGCGGGCCATGGCGGGGGCATCGTTGACACCGTCGCCGACCATCGCGATCGGATGGTATGTCTTGGCCAGGCCCGTGATGTGGGTGACCTTATCCTCGGGGAGCAGCTCTCCGATCGCCGTGTCGACGCCGACTTCCCGGCCGACCGCGTCGGCCACCCGCTGGTTGTCGCCGGAGATCATGACCAGATGGCCCACCCCTGTGTCCCGGAGCATGCTGAGCACCTGGGCAGATTCGTTGCGGGAGGCATCCATCACTCCGACGACCCCAAGGAAGCGGTCACCACGACGGACCACCATCAACGTCTGCCCCGAGTCGCGGGCCTTCGTGTAGGCCTCGGCCAGCGAAGGAGGCAGCTTAAGCTGCTGCTCATCGAACATGCGGAGGTTGCCCACTTCCACCCGTTCTCCGTCGATCGTCGCAGTGATGCCGCGTCCAGTGAGGGCAGAGAGATCGGTGGCCACCAACCGCTCGGTCTCCGGGACGCGGGGGGCAAGGTCGCGGACGATCGCGGCAGCGAGGGGGTGATCGCTGAGCGATTCGACAGCCACAAGTGTGGGGATCAGTTCCGCTTCGGACGTATCGTTGGCGGAGGCCAGTGAGGTCACTCGGGGCGCGCCCCACGTGAGGGTGCCGGTCTTGTCGAACGCTATCGCCTTTACTCGGCCCAGTGTCTCGAGCGGGGCACCGCCCTTGACGAGCACGCCGGCCCGGGCAGCGCGAGCCACACCCGCCAGGACCGCGGCTGGGGTGGCGATCGCGAGAGCACATGGACTCGCGGCGACGAGCACGGTCATGGCGAGGTAGAAAGCGTCGGAGAACGGTTGCGCGAACACGAACATCGACACCAACAAGGTGGCGATGACCCCGAGGATCACGGCGGGCACGTACCAGCGCTGGAACCGGTCGATGAACTGCTGGGTCGGGGACGCGGCCTGGTCGGCGGTGCGAACGAGCTCGACGACTTTGCTCAGCGTTGAGTCGGCGGCGGTCGCGGTGACCTCGATCTCGAGCACGCCGGACCCGTTCACGGTGCCGGCGAACACTCGATTGGCGGCGGGGAGGGTGTCAATCGTGTGCATCGTCCGCTGTGGGTCGGCCACCGGTTCCTTCTCCACGGGGATCGACTCGCCCGTGACCGCTGATTGATCAACGGCGGACATCCCGGAGATAACGAACCCGTCCGAGGGGATGCGGGAATTCGGGCGGATGACCACGATGTCTCCGACCACGAGTTCCTCCACGGGCACTTCCACGGGTTCGGTATCACCGCGGCGCACCAGGGCGTGGCGGGGGGCGAGTTCGGCGAGGGCCTCAATGGACTTGCTGGCGCGGCTGAGGGCGTACTCCTCGAGGGCGTGGCCGAGGCTGAACAAGAACAGCAGCACCGCTCCCTCCGCCCACCGGCCGATGAGGGCAGCGCCGACCGCGGCGACAAGCATGAGGAAGTCAACCTCGAACTTCCCCCGCAGCGTGGAGGAGATCGCGGTGCGGATGGTGAAGAACCCGCCGAAGAAGTAGGTGGCGAGAAAGAACGCCAACGGCCATCCGACCATCGGCAGCCCCAAGGCGAACTGCGCAATCATCCCACCGGCGTAAGTGACGCCGGCGGCGATCGAGAACCCCAACTCCCAGCGTGCGGAGCCGTGGGCATGATCGCCGGTAGGGGTGGTCGGCGCTGTCGGTGTCAGGGTTGTGGGGGATCCGTTCGGGGCATGGGGCTGGCCGGGGTCATGGCCGTGGTCGGGCGTGCTCATGCCTGTAGCCTAGCAGGGAAATCCCCTTATTGAAAGCTTATTGAAAATGCTTGATGGCATCCGGTCTGGTACGGCCCACGCAAGTGTGAGGCGGGTTGAACGGTGCTGCGGGGAAGGCCACGGTTAGAACCGTTCGCGCTGGCGACGAGCGAATTTTCGGGAGTGATCCGGTCGACTGTCACCGTAGCGGTCGTGCAACATGCGTGAACGGTCACCGGAGGATGCGGACGTGGTGGTTCCGGTAGGGGCGGGGCCAGGGGTGTCGTTCTCCGGATGAGTGGTGCGGAGGGTGCCCATCGTGCCGGAATCCGTGTCACCGTCCTGTTGGTCCGTGGTCTGCTCGGCGGATGCGGCGTCGACGGAAAGCTCGGCCTCCTCGCGGCGCACGCGGCGGTGTTCCTTTAACTCCGCCCAGATGAAGTAGCCCAGGCCGAGCGGGGCCATGATGCCAAAGGCGATCCACTGGAAGGCGTAGGACAGGTGTGAGCCGCGGTCGAGCATGGGCACCGGGATGGCGTTGATCTCCCCGGCCTGTCCCTCGGCCAGCTGCACATAGTCCTGTGCGAGATCTGTGCCGGTCACCTCGGCGATCTGCTCGGTGTTGATGCCGTAGACTTGGCGGTAGCCCTGGTCCTCGATCGGCGGGGACATCGGTGTCTGCTCGGCAAATCGGGCGTGGCCGAGAATGGACTGCTCACCGGTCGGCGGGGTGTCCATCGGGGGGGACACCGCCCTCGAACGGCGGTTGAAAACCACGGTTGACCAGGATCACCTCACCGGAGTTCAGCTGGAAGGGGGTCAGGGCGTGGAAGGCGGGGGAGGAGTCGACCGGACGGTTGCGCATCAAGACCTCATCCTCGGGCAGATAGTGGCCCTCAAGGATGACCCGCGCCCATTCCTCCTCAGGCTCAATGCTGCCCTGGGCGTCGAAGACCTCCTCGGCGGGGACGGGCTCGACCTCGAAGGCGGCCTCGATCTGATCGTTGCGCTCGACGATGGCACCGTCCCTGCTCAGCTGCCATGGGGCCAGAAAGGTAAAGGAGAAATAGGAGAAGGCGATGATGGCGAGGACACCGAACACCCAGCCGGGCCGGAGGAATGTCCTCCAGCCCTTCTTCTGCGCGGCCCGCTCGTACCTGCGTTCATGTGTGCTGCTCACGGCCATGACTTCTACTTCCCCGTCCGGTGAGAAAATGCATTCTTTTCCAGTGTGCTGATGGGTGAAAACACTAGTAGACCCGGGTCTTTCCGTGCGCATCCTCATCCGTGGTGGCAGCGGCCGCGTCGCCGGCGACGGTGAAGGTGGTTGAGCTGCGGGTGGCGTGGCCGTCGGAGGAGAGGATCTGGAAGCCCACGGTGTAGTCGCCTGGTCCACCACTGATATCCGCCGGCAGGTCGAGGGTCACCAGTCGATCCTTGATGGTCGGCTCACCACTGAACAGGAGGTCACCGGAATCCTGATCGGTGATGGCCACGGTGCTGAAACCCTCCTGGGGAAGCCCCGAGAACTCCAGTTCGATGCTGCGCGGGAACTCCTCGACCACCTCACCGTCCGCGGGATTGCCACCGATCACCGAGTCATGCGCAAGGGCAGCCGGGGTGGCTACGACACTCAGGGCACCGACCGCCACCACAGCGGCGATGACACGACGAGGGAGCATGGGAGAGATGATCACGAAAGTCCTCCTGGACTGGGCCGGCTCTTCAACCGGATGTGAGCGACTACGGCACCTGCTTGCGGGAGGTACCAAGAGAGTGGTCGGAACGGACGGGGGGAAAGTTCCCGGCCACGCCGCCTTCACCGGGTGTTGTTCTTCACAGGTAGATGCACCCCTGCAGGGGGTGAACCGGGGGAAGATACTGGTCCCTGGGCAATTTACAAGAACACCAGCAGGCCCCATTAGGGTGAACCCCACGCCAGCTTCCGAACGCATCAGGAGAGCGGAGGCGGCTTGGACGGCGAAATGGACACAGATGACCCACCCGGTAAATGACACCCCCACTGCCACGGATACGACCGCAGGGAAGACCCCCACCATCGGGAGCCGGCCTCAGGAGCGGGTACGCCCCACGTGGCCGTTGTACTTGCTCTTTCTCGCCGTCGCCGGTGCAGTCGGCGGGACGGTTGCCTACAGCTTCCTCGGCGAATCCCTCGCGGCCTTGGGGATCCCCAACCCGGGCATCGCGACCACCTTCGGGTTGCCGTTTTTCCGCGCGGTCGGTTGGATGCTCGCTGCCCTGTCGGCCGGTTCTTTCCTGTTCTCCGCTTTCCTCATCTCCCCACGGTTGCCCGGCGGTGATAACGACCGCCTGCACCAGGCCTCGTTGAGTGTGGACGGGCACCTGGCCTCGCGTACCGGTGCAGTCGCGGCCCTCTGCTTTGGGCTTGTTGCGTTATTGATGATCCCGCTGGTGCTCTCGGATGTCTCCGGCACACCCCTGGCCCAGACACTCGGCCTGGAGACCCTGACGGTGGCCGTCGAGCAGGTGGCCATGGCCCAGGTGTGGCTGATCGTGGCGCTTATTGCCCTGGTCACCGGACTTACAGGCATGATGAGCCGGGCGTGGATCACCCAACCACTGTTGCTCCTCGGGTCAATCCTCATGATCATCCCCCTGGGCCTGACGGGACACTCTTCCTCGGGTGGTAACCACGACCACGGCACCAACTCCTACCTGTGGCACCTGATCTTCCTGGTCATCTGGGTCGGCGGGCTCATGGCCCTGCTCGCCCACGGGCGTCGCCTGGGACCTGACCTGGATATTGCGTTGCGTCGCTATTCGACGATCGCCCTGGTCTCCATCATCGTCATGGCCATGTCCGGGCTGGTCAACGCCGTCATCCGCATCGAACTGAGCGATTTGTTGACCACCCGCTACGGACTGATCATCGTCGCCAAGACCATCGGCGTGATCATCCTCGGTGTCTTCGGCTGGATCCACCGGGCCTGGGTCATCCCGCAGGTGCAGGCCGATCCCACGGATCACCGCCTGTTCCGCCGGGTCGCCATCATCGAGGTGCTTGTCATGGCCGCGGTCACCGGTATCGCCATCACCATGGGACGCACCCCGCCGCCCCCACCGCGCATCCCGAACCTCTCACAGATGGCCACCAAGCTCGGCTACGAGCTGTCCGAGAAACCCACCGCCCTCAACGTGTGGAGCATGTGGCGCTTTGACCTGCTCTTTGGCACCCTCGCCCTGCTATTGGCCGCCGGCTACCTCTACGCGGTGTGGCGCACCCGCCAGGCCGGCAGAACCTGGTCGACCACCTCCACCGTCTGGTGGCTGGCCGGATGCGTGAGCCTGCTGGTGACGATGAGCTCGGGGATCGGGATGAACATGCCCGCTACTTTCTCGGTGCACATGCTCGGCCATATTATCTTGTCGCTGGTCATCCCCATCTTCCTCGTGCTCGGCGCCCCGCTGACCCTGCTGATGACCGCCTTCGCCCCGGGGGCCCCGGGTAGGCCGAATATCCACGACTGGGTGCGCGCCTTCACCCGCAGCCGGTTGGTGGGAATAATCACTCATCCGGTGGTCAACACCCTGCAGTTCCTGTTCTTCTTCTACGTGATGTACCTGCTCATCCCGCTCTATGAGCTGCTGATCTCCAAGTACGCAGGACATCTGATCATGAACACTGTGCTCCTGGTCTCCGGCTGCTTCTACTTCTGGGGGATGTGTGGACCTGATCCCCTTCCGCACCGCCGCCCAGCCGCCGTCCGCCTGGGATGGCTGGTCGCCTCCCTGCCCGTCCACCTGCTCTTCGGCGTCTATCTCCTCCAGCTCAACACCATCGTGGGTGAAGAGTTCTACCGCTCACTGCTCCTGCCCTGGGAGCTGGATCTGCTCGCCGACCAGCGCGCCGCCGTCCTGGCCTGGGCCGCAGGTGTCATCCCGCTGGCCTTCGTCGTTTTTCTGCTCAGCCGCCAGGTGCAGGGGAGTGGCGACAGCACCCGGGGTGTCGAGGAGGTGGCCACCCCCGACACCGGAGGAACCGGTACACCCTCCCTGTCCCCGCCCGCCAAGTAGTACCGGTGGGATTTCGCCAGGAGCGGCCGGGACGCCGCCGGTGGCTACAGTCCTGCCCGGATTGCCCCTGGCCGTGCCCGATTTCTAGGTAGGTCAGCTAGGAGCAGGCAAGAGCTCTCCGGGCACATTGGCGTCGTCCTCGCTAATCCCTGACAATCCCCGGCGATCGGGCTGTGAAGAAGGTGGAAGAAGCACAGAGTTCGTCTTCCGACTGGATTTCTTGGGGAGTGAGACGCTACTGTTACGTCCGTAAATAACGGAACGGTCACATTCTGGTCTCCATCGTGCATAGCGGTGGGCTTGAGTGGGACGGACCAACGGACAACGACGGAAGAAGATTCATGCGACTGAAGGCTCAGCGACCAGCCGGAGGAAAACACCGCAAGATCCCCACCCCGCAAACCAAGAGCCGCGTAGCCCTGGTGGCCGTGGCCACGGGCGCGGTCTCGTCTGCGGGTCTCAGTGGTGCCGCCGCCGCCACGCTGCAGACCCAGGCTGAGGCCCCGATCTCCCCGCAGGACATTGTCGGTGGCGTGCAGTTGGCCACCAATAACACCGCGCTGCCCCCGGACACGACGGAGACGGCCCCGCAGATCCTGACGATCTCGGAGTATAAGCCGGTAACCAATATCAACGAGCAGTTGGACAAGGCGGTTGAGTACGCCGCCGAGCGCACCGAGGCCGCCCGCGCTGAGGCTGCACGTCTGGAAGCAGAACGGATTGAGGCAGAACGCCTGGCCAACGCCTCATCCGTGGTCAAACCCACTGAAGGCACCTTCACCTCCGGTTTCGGTATGCGCTGGGGCAGCCTCCACGCAGGACTAGACATCGCCAACGTCGTGGGCACCCCAATTCTTGCGGCCATGGGCGGCACCGTCATCGACTCCGGCCCGGCTTCCGGTTTCGGCCAGTGGATCCGCATCCAGCACGATGACGGCTCCATTGCCGTCTACGGCCACATGGAAACCCTCGATGTCAGCGTGGGTGAGCAGGTCACCGCCGGCCAGAAGATCGCCGGCATGGGTAACCAAGGTTTCTCCACCGGTTCCCACCTGCATTTTGAGCTCTACCCGACCGGCAGCGGCGCCGTCGACCCCGCCCCCTGGTTCGCCCAGCACGGCATCACCTTCTAACCTTCCCCCACCCGGGAGAAAACCCGGTCCTGACCCTCAGGCCAGCGTCTGTGGTCCGGGTGTCAACATGCTCCAGGTCATCTCGCACTCCTCCGCCGAGGGCACCGAGGAGTAGTACAGGGGATTGTGTACTGTCTACGATTATGAGCACGGTGACCGTCACTCACACCTCGGCGTTGTCCCGGGTGGGCCATGCCCTGTCTGATGACACCCGGACCGGGATCCTGTTGGCCTTGCGCCACGGGCCCGCCCGACCCTCGGACCTGGCCCGGCAGTTGGATGTCTCCAAACAGGTGATGTCGAATCAGTTGGCCTGTCTGCGCGGATGCGGGCTGGTGGCCGCCACCCCGGAGGGGCGCAGCGTCTGGTATTCTCTGGCTGATCCCCAGCTGGGTCACGCCCTTGGCGAGTTACTGGAGTTGGTGGTCACCATCGATCCGGCCTGTTGTTCGCCGGACGGATGCACCTGCTGATGACCGTCTCGGTCCTGGAGGACTTCGTCGCCACCTTGCCGGGTCCCCCGGGGCCCACGGCCTGGACATCCCTTAATTTCCACCAGAGATAGAACGGACCCCTCGTGAGCACCCCCACCAACCGCACCACCTCCGCCCGGCCCTCCGGGAATTGGAGAAAAGCCCGGATCATTGTCTGGGCGTTATTGGCAATCGTCGTCATCGCCGGGATCGTCGCCTTTTTCCTCGGCCGATCCGACTCCGCTTCTGCGCCCGCCCCGGAAACCGTGACCAGTGATGCGGGGCAGGTGGTCCGGGACAACAGTCGGGTGCTGTCCCAGGCGCCGAACGAGAAGGCCGTGCTGGTGGAGTTCCTCGACTTCGAGTGCGAGGCCTGCCGGGCGGCTTACCCCTTCGTGGAGGAACTTCGTGCGGAGTACTCCGACACCGTCACCTTCGTCAACCGTTACTTCCCGCTGCCGGGTCACCGCAACTCCATGCCCGCTGCCGTGGCTGTGGAGGCTGCCGCCCAGCAGGGACAATACGACTCGATGTACCACCGGATGTTTGAGACCCAGTCTGAGTGGGGTGAGTCCGCCGAGGACAAAAGCGCGGTCTTCCGCGGCTTCGCCGAGGACCTGGGTCTGGACATGGCCGCCTTTGACGCCGCTGTGGCCGATCCGGCCACCGAGGAACGGGTCCGACTCGATGTGGCTGACGGCACGGCCCTGGGTGTGCGCGGCACCCCGACCTTCTTCCTCGACGGTCAGCTCCTGACCCCGGACTCCCTGGAGCAGTTCCGGGCCGAGGTCGACGCGGCTGCCGCCGACTAACCCGAATCCATGACGCACTCACCCACCGCCGACGACAATGAGGTTCTTGTGACCGAGACGAACACTGACCCCTCTTTGCCGGCCGTCGCCCGGAACCGTCCTTTCGCCCTCATCCTGTTGATCACCGGTGTGATCGGATGGGTGGCCTCGGGCATCCTGGTGCTCGAACGCCTGGCCCTCTACGAGGACGCCGAACATGTCACCACCTGCGACATCAACGCGTTGGTTTCCTGTGGAAAGGTGATGGGCACCTGGCAGTCCGAACTGCTCGGCTTCCCCAACCCCCTGATCGGCATCGTCGCTTTCGCCGTGGTCATCACCACGGCGATGGCCATGCTATCCGGGGCCCGCTTCGCCGACTGGTACTGGGGGGCTCTGCAGGCAGGGGTGACCGTGGGCCTGCTGTTCATCGTCTGGTTGTGGTACCAGGCCCTGTTCGTCATCCATATTTTGTGCCTGTACTGCATGGTGGTGTGGGCGATGATGGTCCCGCTGTTTATCCTGCTCACAGTACGCAACCTCGCCCACGGCCTCTTCCCCGCCTCGCCTGCTGTGGTGCGGTTTGCCTCCCAGTGGGCAGGCACCCTGATCGCCGTGGTCTACGTCGCCGTGGCCGCCTCGGTGTTTGTCAGCTTCTACTCCGATTTCACCAGCCTCTGACCTTGGCGAGCGGCCACTTCCCAGCGCCGGTGATTCCGGGGCCATGTGTGACGCAGGCCCAGACCTGGGGTGACCTGCATCAACTCGAATGGGCTTCGGGTGGAGACCTTCGTCACGTTCTCGGAACTTTCCGTTCAGCCGGACCGACAACTTGGGTATACCTGAATTTAGATCGGGTGTCGGCAGGAATCGCGAGCCGGGAGTGTGTGAGGCCAGTTCGCCACGCCTGCCGGAAAAGAAGCTGTCGCGGTGGCGATGAGTTACTGTGCCGGTTTTTCAACTGCGAAAGGCATACGCTGTGGATCTTGTCGATGTCTCACGCTGGCAATTTGGCATCACGACTGTCTATCACTTCATTTTCGTCCCCCTGACCATCGGACTCGCTCCGCTGGTGGCAATCATGCAGACGGCCTGGCATCGCACCGGTAAAGATATGTGGTACCGCGCCACCCGGTTTTTCGGCACGCTGTTCCTGGTCAACTTCGCCATGGGCGTGGTCACCGGCCTTGTCCAGGAGTTCCAGTTCGGCATGAACTGGAGTGAGTACTCTCGCTTTGTCGGCGATGTTTTTGGTGGTCCGCTCGCCCTGGAGGGGCTGGCAGCTTTCTTCTTTGAGTCCATCTTCTTGGGCATTTGGATCTTTGGTTGGGGAAGAGTCCCCCGCTGGATACACCTGGCGTCCATCTGGATCGTCGCAGCCGCGACTAATGTCTCGGCCTACTTCATCATCGTGGCGAACTCCTTTATGCAGCACCCGGTGGGGGCGGCGATGAACTACGAGAACGGTCGCGCGGAACTGATCAACGTCTGGGAACTGCTGAGCAATCCGGTGGCCCTGGTGGCCTTCCCGCACGCGGTGGCCGGTTCCGTGCTTGTGGCCGGCACCTTCGTCGCCGGCATTAGTGCGTGGTGGATGGTGCGCGATCGTCGTCACGCCGCAAAGACGGGCGAAAACGCCGAGGATGCCGGGCAGTTGTGGCGGCCCCTGCTGCGCATGGGACTGTGGGTCACATTATTGGGGATCGTCTCCGTTTCCATCACCGGTGATCTGCAGGCCAAGGTGATGTTCGAGGTCCAGCCGATGAAGATGGCCTCCGCGGAGGCCCTTTGCTATACGGAGGAGGACCCGTGGTTTTCCATCTTGGCTATCAGCACGTTCAACGACTGCAACTCCGTCTCCGAGATTTTCAGTGTGCCCTGGGTTCTGTCATTCCTGGCCGGCGGCCAATTCAGCGGTGTAACGCTGCAGGGTGTCACGGACCTGCAGGCCCAGGCCGAGCAGCTCTACGGTCCGGGCAACTACTCTCCGAACCTGTTCGTGACCTACTGGTCCTTCCGTCTGATGATCGGCTTCATGGCCGCCTCCATCCTGGTGGTTATCGTCGGTTTCTGGTTGACCCGTAAGAAACGCACCACCGACAGGCGGTGGTTCGCCTGGCTGGGTCTCATCGCGATTCCGTTCCCCTTCCTGTCTAACTCCGCCGGCTGGATCTTCACCGAGATGGGGCGCCAGCCCTGGGTGGTGTACCCGAATCCTGACTTCGGTCCGGAGAATAGCCCGAACGGGGAGAACGACATCCACCTGATCGTGGACTTCGGGGTGTCCAACCACTCGGTGGCCACCGTCTGGATTTCCCTGATCGCCTTCACCCTGATCTACGGCATCCTCGCCGTGGTCTGGTTCTGGCTCATGCGCCGCTTCGTGGTTGCCGGGGCACTGGCATCTGGCGCTTCCGAGAACATCGTCGAGGACACCTACGGGCCGGACGCCGAGGAGCTAGAACCGCTGAGCTTCAACGCCGACAGCTCCGACGACTTCCCCAGCGCCGAAGAGTCCGAACCCGCCGACCGGGGTTCCGCAGCTGTCACCACGAAACCACGCCGACAGCGTGATGAGCGCACCGTTGATGAGAAGGGGAATTGATCATGGATCTGCAGACCTTGTGGTTCATCGTGATCGCTTTCCTGTTCGTCGGTTATTTCGTCCTGGAGGGTTTCGACTTCGGTGTCGGTATGCTTCTGCCCTTCCTGGGCGGTGACGGTGAGGAGCGTGCGCGGCGTCGCGACGCGGTGGCCACTAGCATCGGACCGGTGTGGAACGGCAACGAGGTGTGGCTTATCGTGGCGGTGGGTGGCATGTTCGCAGCCTTCCCTGAGTGGTACGCCACGATGTTTTCCGGTTTCTATCTCCCGTTGCTGCTCATTTTGCTCTCCCTAATCCTGCGGGGCGTCGCCCTGGAGTGGCGCGTCAAAGTCGACACCCAGGCCTGGCGGGACCGCTGCGATATCGGGTTGGCTATCGGCAGTTGGGTGCCAGCGATTTTTTGGGGTGTAGCCTTCGCCAATATCGTCCAGGGCGTGGCGATCGACGCCAACCGGCAGATCGATTCCAGTCTGACCGCGATGTTTGGCCTGTTCAATCCCTACGGTCTGCTGGGAGCGGGGACCTTCGTTCTGGTGTTCATGGTGCACGGCGCGACCTTTTTGGGGCTCAAGGTGCACGAACCGTTGCGCAGCCGGGCCCATCGCCTAGCCCAACGGCTGACTATCCCGACAGCCGTGGTGGCCGTCGGGTTCGCGGTATGGACTCAGCTGGCACATGGTGATCCCGTCATCTGGATCGCGGTGGGTGTGCTCGCACTGTGCGTGCTCATCGGTTCGGTGGCCATCATGCGGGGCCACGACGGCCTCGCGTTCGCGGCCACTGCCGTGGCTGTGGCCACCCTGGTGGTGCAGATTTTCGTCACCTTGTTCCCGAACGTGATGCCTACCTCCCTGCCGGGCGGGGTGTCTCTGGACATCTATAACGCCTCTAGTTCGGACTACACGCTGGTCTTTTTGTCCTGGGGTGTGCTGATCCTGGTGCCGTTCATCCTGGCCGCTCAGGGCTGGACCTTCTGGTCCTTCGCCAAGCGGATCACGGTGTGAGCCGCGTGCAGGGACCCATTGACCCCAGACTCCTTGCTCTGGTTCCGCCGGTGTGGGGCCTGATCCTGCGTACCGGCGTTCTGCAGGCGCTCACCACCGTGTTAGTGCTCGCCCGCGGGGTGCTCATCGGCTGGATCGCAGCCCGCGTCATCTTGGACCGCGGCGCCGACTGGGACGTGCTGACCTGGCCAGTGGTGGCACTTTTCGTGGTCATTGCTGTCCACGGCGTCGTGTCCGGTCATGCGCAACGCGCCTCCTCGGAGAGCGTCGGACGGGTCGTGGATACGCTGCGGGCCAAGGCTCTGACCGCGTTGCGACGCCGCGATCCCCGCCGCGTGCAGGAGGAATCGGCCCACTGGCGTGAGGTACTCACCGACGGTATCGAGGACTTCCGGCCCTACTTGAGCGAATTTCTGCCCTCGCTGGTCGCCGTCGTGCTGGCTACTCCGGCCGCTTTGGTGGTGGTGCTGGTGGCGGACCCGGTCTCCGGAATCTTGGCGCTGGTGACGGTGCCGCTGATCCCGGCCTTCATGGTGTTGATCGGCAAGCTGACCGCCGCGCATACCCGACGCCGCCTGGAGGTGACCGCTGCTTTGGGCGGGCAGCTGGCGGATCTACTCTCCGGCTCGCTAACGCTGCGGGCGCTGGGAGCCATCCGTCATCCGAGTAGGCAGCTGCGGTCCACGGGGCGTCGCCATGAAAAGGCCACCATGTCGGTGCTGCGCCTGGCATTCCTCTCTTCCTTCGCCCTGGAGTTCCTGGCCACCCTCGCGGTGGCGCTAGTTGCTGTGAGCATCGGGCTGCGCCTGGTGGACGGGAACATGGAGTTGACCGCCGGGCTGATCGCGCTGATCGTGGTCCCGGAGGTGTACAACCCGATCCGGCAGGTGGGTACGAACTTCCACGCCGCAGCCGATGGGCTGGCCGCCGTCGAGGAGATCTTGGAGCTGCTGGATGAGGATGCCAAAGCAACCGACACATCCGGGGCCGGAGCGGACCACCGCGGCCGGACCTATCTGACCCACCGCGAATCACCTGGAGACGCCCAACTGACGGTCACCGGCCTCAGCGTGAGAGGCCGCGACGGCATGAAGCCGGAGAACTTGAGCTTCACCGCCGAACCTGGGACGATCACCGTGTTGTACGGCGACAACGGTTCCGGAAAATCCACTGTGTTCCTCGCCGTCCTGGGCGCGCTGCCGGATGATCTGGTCACCGGACGGGTCGTCGCTGCGCCGTTGGTGCGCACGGCCTATCTGCCGGCCCGGCCGGTACTGGTGCAGGGCAGCGTAGAGGACAACCTCGTGCTGCTGGGTGCCGAGCGTGGGCCGGCCACCGAAACCGCTCGGAACCTGGGCTTCGACGTGTCGCTGGAACGCCGCCTCGGACCGGCGGGGGAAGGCATCTCGGCGGGCCAGGGCCAACGCCTGGCCCTGGCGCGCACCCTGGCGGGCGGCACCGGCCCCACGCTGTATCTGCTGGATGAACCTAGCGCGCACTTGAGTCCGGAGCTGGTGGAGGCCCTCTCCGCTGAGCTGCGGCGGCGTGCAACGGCCGGACACACGGTGGTGGTGGCCAGTCATGACGTCCGGCTGGCCGCGATCGCGGATGAGGTGGTGTACCTGTGAAGTCCGAATTTCGCGCCCTGAGCGCCATGCTGCGCCTGGCCGGCGTGCGCTACCGCGAGGTCGTCGCGGGTATCGCTGCCGGTTCCATCACGCTGATCTCTGCGTTGACCCTGACGATCGTTTCCGGTTGGTTAATCACCAAGGCTTGGCAGATGCCACCGGTGCTGGACCTCTCGGTCGCGGTCACCGCGGTGCGCGGCCTGGGCATCTCCCGGGCAGTATTCCGCTACGTGGACCGGCTGCTCAGCCACCGCATCGCGCTGCGGGCCCTGACCACATTGCGGTCACGGGTCTTCGACGCGCTGGCTTTTGACCACACCGGCACCGGCCGAGGACACCTCTTCACCCGCGGTGACGGGCTGGTGCGCCTGGTCGCCGACACCGAACGCATCACTGACGTCATCGTCCGTTCTGTCGTCCCCGGTGGGGTGGCATTGGTGCTCACCGTGTTCGCGGTGGCCGGCGCTACCTGGCTGCACCCGGCAGCGGGCCTGGTCCTGACTCTCGGCTTCATGGTCACCGGCCTTATCACCCCGTGGCTGGCGGTGCGGGCGGCCAGACGTTCACGCCGAGTGTTCGCCGAGGACAACCTCGACGTGGCCCTGGATGAACTGCTGGACCACCGCGTCGAGTTCGCCGCCGCCGGCCTGGGGGCGAAACGCGAGGAGTGGGCCCTCACGGCGTCGCGACGCAGCAGCGACGCCACCGTCGCCGCCGAGAAACCGCTGGCCACCTCACAGGTCTTGATCACCTGGTCCACCGGTCTGGCGGCGGCGCTGACCGTGGTCGTTGGCGCGCTGACCTACACCGGGGACCCCACCTGGCTGGGCATGATGGTGCTGCTGCCGCTGGCCGCCTTCGAGTCTCACGCCCAGCTCTCAGAAGCTGCGATCCACGCCGACGAGGCCTCCCGCAGCGCCCACCGACTCACCGACCTGGTCAAAGAATCCGACACCACTTCGGCGACGGACGGCGGGGAGGCGACGGCGTGGGAGCTCGATGGCTGTCACCTTAAAGCCACCGACCTACGTTGCCGCTTCGGCGATACCACCTGGCAGGTGGATCTGCCACCCGGTGAGCGCATGGTCATTCGCGGCCCCAGCGGTTGCGGCAAGACCACACTGCTGCAGACCCTGGGTGGCCTGGTGCCACCACGCAGCGGTTCTGTCACGCTGGGAGGGCAACGTGTGCCGGAGATCGACCCGGCCGCGTTGCGGAAGACCGTCCGCGTGCACGCGGAGGACGAATGGCTCTTCTCCACCACTATCCGACAGAACCTCCTCGTGGCCAACCCGGCCGCCAGTGACGGGGAACTATGGGAGGTCCTGCATGCGGTGGGGTTAGATGACTGGCTGCGGGAGACTGTGGGACCGGTCACCGACCCGCTGGACCTGCTGCTTGCCGACGGCGCGGGTTCCCTGTCGAGCGGGCAGCGCCGCCGTCTGCTGCTGGCCAGGGCGCTATGTTCCACCGCGCCGGTGCTGCTGTTAGATGAGCCGACCGAACACATTGACGCGGCAGATGCCGACGACCTGCTGGACACCCTCCTGGCCAAGCCGCTACCCGGACCGCGGACCCGACGCAGCGTCATCGTGGTCACCCACCGGTCGGATAAGCAGGACGGCGGGAACACTGAAGTCGGAGAAGTAGACATCCGCCGCTACGCCGACCCGGTGACGGAGCACCCCTAAGTGCTTATCTGCTTGTCGACGCCTCCTGAGCCCGGAGGCAAGTCGGGGTGAGCCGGTCACCGCAGGGTGATGCCGATGTGCTCGACACCCACCAAACCGGCATCGAGCTGCCCCTCACAAGGCAAGAGAACACCGCAATATAAGTACCCAGGTCCCCTGACCGTGTGGTCGGGGACCTGGGTGCTGCCCTCTTCGGTTTCTGCCCTAGTGCGAGTTGATCCTCGTTGACGGTGAGCATCTGCCTCACCATCCGGTAGGCGTGCTCGTCCCACCCTTGGCGTACAGCATCGCGGACGAGTCGGGAGCGTTCCCACCGGTGACCGCAGCCAATGACAGGGGTATTGTCGCGGCGGCGGCCGATCTCCCCGGCAGATGCTCTCGGCCTGGGTCGCCGACCGCAAGTGGTCCCTCATCGACGGGGACGGTCGATGATCGATCGTTCCGGGGGGGCTGGGGCATTTACCCTGATGAGTTGACCTACGTTTCACTCCATTTCCCCTGATCATATACCCCCTAGGGTACTTCTTGTTCAATACCCCTGGGGGTATTATGGTGGTGTCGTAGGACCGGGGAAGACGTCCCCGGCTGTCCCCGATTTCCTGCGAAGGAGAAACCATGCTCATCGAACGCATCTAGGACGAGGACCTGGCCCAGGCGAGCTACTTCATCGGCTGCCAGGCCAAGAACACGGCCGTGGTGGTCGATCCCCGCCGAGACATCGAGGTCTACCGGGCGATGGCCGAAAAAACGACATGACGATCGTCGCGGTGACCGAGACCCACATCCACGCCGACTACCTGTCGGGTACCCGTGAGCTGGCCGAGGCAATTATCAACGGCGCGGAAAACAAGGGCCTGACCGTGGAGATGGTCGACCACGCCACCCCGATCACCGGCAAGGGCATCCGCGCCCAGGTCGACGGTCAGACTGTCGCCGTCGGCTCCGCAGACCTGCTTGATGTCACCCCGGACAACACCCGCATCCTCGAGCTCAACGACCAGGGCAAGACCGCCATGTACGTCGGCGTCGACGGACGCGCCATCGGCATCGTCGCCGTCGCCGACACCATCCGCGATGACGCGTACGCCGCAGTCCAGGCCCTGCACGAGAAGGGCGCCAGAGTCATCATGGCCACCGGTGACGCCGAGCGGGTGGCCCGCAACGTCGCCGCCGAACTCGGGGTCGACGAGGTTCACGCCGAGCTGATGCCTGAGGACAAGCTCACCATCGTGCGTGAGCTGCAGGAAAAGGGCCACACCGTGGCCATGGTCGGTGACGGCGTCAACGACACCCCCGCACTCGCCCAGGCCGACATCGGCGTGGCCATGGGAGCCGCCGGCTCCCCGGCTGCCATCGAAACTGCCGACATCGCCCTGATGGCCGATAAGCTGCCTCGCCTGCCCTACGCCCTGGGTCTGGCTCAGCGCACGGTACGCACCATGCGTGTCAACATCGCCATCGCCCTGGCCACGGTGGCCATCCTCCTGGTCGACGCGGCTGCCGCCGACTAACCCGAATCCATGACGCACTCACCCACCGCCGACGACAATGAGGTTCTTGTGACCGAGACGAACACTGACCCCTCTTTGCCGGCCGTCGCCCGGAACCGTCCTTTCGCCCTCATCCTGTTGATCACCGGTGTGATCGGATGGGTGGCCTCGGGCATCCTGGTGCTCGAACGCCTGGCCCTCTACGAGGACGCCGAACATGTCACCACCTGCGACATCAACGCGTTGGTTTCCTGTGGAAAGGTGATGGGCACCTGGCAGTCCGAACTGCTCGGCTTCCCCAACCCCCTGATCGGCATCGTCGCTTTCGCCGTGGTCATCACCACGGCGATGGCCATGCTATCCGGGGCCCGCTTCGCCGACTGGTACTGGGGGGCTCTGCAGGCAGGGGTGACCGTGGGCCTGCTGTTCATCGTCTGGTTGTGGTACCAGGCCCTGTTCGTCATCCATATT